>CAJXRJ010000437.1 GCA_913058555.1 uncultured bacterium | reverse complement strand
GCGCAGGGCCGCCTCTGCGGCGGCCAGGTCGCCGATGTAGGCCTGACGCTGAGCCACCTTCCGGCTGGCCCTCAGGTCGCTGACATAGCGCGCCCCAAGGAGGCCAAGCGCAAGGATAGCGATCAGCGCGGTGGCACTCGCAAGCCGATGACGCGCCACAAAGAGCTTCGCCAGATAGAACGACGAGGGCGGGGAGGCCTCGATCGGGCGCCCCTCAAGGAACGCCCCCAGGTCGCGGGCCATGGCGCGGGCGCTGCCGTAGCGCTCATCCGGCAGCTTCGCGGTGGCCTTCCTGACGATGACCTCGAGGGGCCTTGGCACCCGCTTACGGAAGCGGCTGACCCTCGGCACGGACTGGTGGAGGATATCGTGCACGAGCTTCGTGCGCCGGGTCGCGTCAAAGGCCGGACGCAGGGTCAGCATCTCAAACAGGACAAGCCCGAGGGAGTACACGTCGCTGCGCTCGTCCACGGCCCCCTCCACTTGCTCCGGCGCCATGTACCGAAGGGTCCCGACAACGGACTGCGTACCGGTCAGGTCCGCCGCGTCTTCGACGCGGCAAAGCCCAAAGTCTGCGATGAACGGGCGCCCGCTCTTGTCGATGAGGACGTTGCCCGGCTTGATGTCGCGGTGAAGGACTCCCGAGTCGTGGGCGTGGGACAGGGCTTCCGTCAACGAGAGCGCGATCTCAGCCGCCGACCGCGGCGATAGGCCCTTCGAAATCGAAGGCGGGACGGAGCGCTTCGGGTCCGGGCTTAGCTCCGTCGACGCCATGGACCTCACGGCGCTCACGGCGCTCGCCATTTCTCCGCTGCCCCGATTGCCAGAGCTGCGGCTCCCCGAACTGGAGGAGCCCCCCTTCCCGGAGGCACCACGCATCGCCCGCAAGACCTCATCGAGGGAGCACCCATCGATGAACCGCATCGCGAAGAAGTGACGCCCCTCCGCCTCGCCCACCGCGTAGGCGGGAACGATGTTCGGGTGGTCGAGGCCCGCCGCCACCCGCGCCTCCCGCTGAAAGCGCTCCAGGAAGGCTTCTCCCAGCTCCAAGTTGGTGGGCAGGACCTTGAGGGCCACCTCACGCTGCAGCGGCTCGTGGATCGCGAGGTACACCACCCCCATCCCGCCGCGGCCGAGCTGGGTGAGGATGCGATACTCGCCGATGCACTCCGGCGCCGGCTCGTGACGCGGGATATGAGCGCCCGAAGCGTCCGCGGCGGAGGCCGCGTTCTCCATCAAGAGGAGACCTGGCAAGAGCTCCCGGAGGTCGTCGGCGAAGTTCGGGTAACGCTCGAGCCAGTCCTCCACCGTCACCTTGGAATCGGCACGCCGTGCGTCTTCAAAGGCCTCGACGATGGCCGCCAGTTCGAGGTCGCGATGGGAGATCCCAGAGCTTGCCACTTCTACGATCCAGCCCCCGGCGGATCGGCCGAGAGACGGACGCCCCCCTCGGGGTCAAAGGACATGCCACAGCGCGCGAGGGCGTGCTGGAGCCGTTTGAGGGCCTTCAAGTGACGAACGCTCGCGCCACTCCGGGCTAGCCCAAGTACGGAAGCCACCTCGCGATTGGAGAGCTGCTCGAAATGTCGTAGGAACAGAATCTCGCGATCCGATTCCGAGAGCTCCGCGAGGGCGTCCGCGAGCATCTCCCGTTGCTCTTCGAGGGCCGCCGCGCCGGAGGGTGAGATGCCACTCTGCAGGAGCGCGCTGGCGAGCATCATCGAGCTCGCTCCGTGGCCCGCCCACATGCCGCCCTCGATGGGAAGGTCGCGGCCCGCGTCCCGTGCGAGGGTCCCAAGGTGCGTCCGGTGGACCTGCGCGAGGGCCTGGGTCGCGATGAACCGCACCCATGCAAAAAAGGGCATCGGACCGCGCTTGGAGGAATCTGGGGCCTGCCCCTCGGGCGGCGGCGCCGTGGGATCGGCATGGCCATTGCCTCCGTCGACGCGCTCAGCCTCGCCCGGGCCTTGGGTCGCGCCCGTTTCGGCCAGCCACTCCTGTCGCTCGGCAAGGTAAGACGGCAGGCGCTTCGCAATCTCAAGGAATGCGTCCTGCATGACATCGGAGACGCCCACACGTCCGACCACGCGCGGGTCCATGCGCAAGCGCAGCATGCGCTCCACCCGGCCCCTGTAGGCTTCGAGCACGGGACCAATAGCCTCTTGCTCGACGGTGGCCTCGTTGAGCCTGAGTTCTAATTCGCCGTCGTCCACGGTCCCCAATTTACCAGAACGCACCGTTTCGGTATCAGCTCCCACCCCCCTTGGCCGGAGCAGCCTGAGCCCGGCGCGTATCACGGGTGGGGCCCGTTGCCCTCCAGCAGGAACTTGGCCTGCCCGTCGCCAAAGGCCAGCCCCTCGATCCTGATGGCGCAGGCCTCGAGGCGGAGGATCGTGAGTAGCAGCGGCTCCAGGTCCTCTCGGAGCTCCTCCGAGCCCCTCAAATGGGTCTCAGGGTCGAGGGAGCCCCCACTCCGCACCTGACGCAGGAAGGACTCCACGATGGCAATCATGCGCAGCTCCCTCGCCGAGGCGCCCACGTCCGAATCGTCCACAGCAGGATCGCCCTGCTCGGAATTGTCGGCTGGAGACGTGTTCGGTGAGACCATGGACCTGACAGAGAGCGCTCATGCCTCCCCATAGATCCCTCACTGTCCGGCGTCCTGAACGTCTCCTAACATTCCGGGAGAAGTTTTTGCCGGTCTCCTTTCCGAGGGAGCCCTGCCCCTAGTAGTTGAACAAAATTCGGTCGCAGGACGGGCACTGGACAAGCTCCGTGCCGCGGGCCAAACGCACCACGATATTCTTGGGCAGGTTGACGAAGCAGCCTTCGCAAAGGCCGTCTCCGAGTTCGGCCAGAGCCTCCCCCTGGCGCGTCTTCAGAAGCCCCTTGTAGACCTCGAGGTCGCTGGCTGTGATCCCGTCGGAAGAGCGTTTCGAACGCTTCTCTTGGAGGGCCGCCAGGCGTCCTTCGGCGTCCTTCGTCTCGCTCTCAACGTTTGACTGAAACTCGGCGAAGGTGGCCGTCTCCTCTTCGATCCGGGCGTCCATTTCAGCGATCTCAGCCTCGAGGACCTCGACGCGGCTCAGGCGCTTGAGACCGTCGTCCTCAGCTTGGCTGACGTTGCGCTTGATGTTGCGCATCTCGTGCTGATAGCTCGCGATCAAGGACGCGTCGGCGGTGCCGTTGGAGGACTCGTTTTCGAGCTTCTTCAAGCGCTGGCGCAGGCCCACCGTGGTGTGCTCGATCTCCTGGATGGAGGAGCGCAGCTCCGCGGTCTCGCGGCGCTTGATTTCGAGGGCTGCCTTGCGATTCTCAAGGGCCTCCGCTCGGGCGCTCAGCTCGTCGGGGAGCCTCGCCAATTCGGCCTCGACCTTGAAGATCTCGCGGTCGACTTCCTGGAGGTTGAGAAGAGCGCTGAGGACAGGATTCATCGAGTACGCGCGGGAAGGCCCGAAGGGGAATCCGGAAGGGAATCCGGAGGGGAGTGCTGGAGGTGTGCCAAGGGGGCGACGTCGCGCATGGGCGCGGCGCTAGGAGCATAGCGCAGGGCGGCTCGCAATGATGCTCAAACGCAGAAAGGGCGCCCACCACCATCGGTGGCGGGCGCCCTTTCTTGGCCCGAGATGCCCCCGAGGGGGCCCTTAGGAGTCGCGCCCAAGCGCCCTCAGGAAGGCCGCCTGGGGCGAAAGACGTCGGTGACGACTACTCGAACTTGCCGCCGGTGAGCTCGTACTCGGCGTCGTCGGGGATCTGGATCCCGTCCAGGAAGCTCGCGAGCTGGCGTGCCCGGACCGGGTGGCGCAGCTTGCGGACCGCCTTGGCTTCGATCTGGCGCACGCGCTCCCGGGTGACCCGGAAGATGCGTCCCACCTCTTCGAGAGTGTAGGTGTACCCGTCCCCGATGCCGTAGCGCAGCTTGATGATCTCACGCTCGCGGAAGGTCAGGGTCGAAAGCACATCGTCGATGCGCTCCTTGAGCATCTCCTGGCCGGCGGCCTGGAGCGGGCTCTCGGCCGACTCGTCCTCGATGAAATCACCGAAGTAGCTGTCATCCGATTCGCCGATGGGCCGGTCGAGGCTGATGGGGTGCTTGCTGATCTTCATCACCCGCTTGGCCTCCTCCACCGTGATTCCGGTGGCCTCGGCGACCTCTTCGACGCTGGGCTCGCGGCCCTTGGCCTGGACGAGTTTTTTCGTGACGTTCCGCAGCTTGCTCATCGTCTCGATCATGTGGACCGGGATGCGGATGGTCCGCGCCTGGTCGGCGATCGAGCGGGTGATGGCCTGACGGATCCACCAAGTGGCGTAGGTCGAGAACTTGTAGCCCCGGCGATACTCGTACTTCTCCACGGCCTTCATGAGGCCCGTGTTGCCCTCTTGGATGAGGTCGAGGAACGAAAGCCCGCGGTTGCGGTACTTCTTCGCGATCGAGACGACGAGGCGCAGGTTGCCGCTGGAGAGCTGGCGTTTGGCCTCTTCGTACTCCGCGTAGTGCATCCGCACGTGGTCCAAGCGCTTCTTGAGCCGATCGATGGGCTCAAGGGCGACTGATTCCAGATCGTACAGGCGCCGCTGAAGCTCCTTGGCGCCCTCGGAATCCATCTTGTCCGCCTTCTCGAACTGCTCAAGCTTGCGCTCCACCGACCGCATCTCGCGGTAATGGTCCTCAAGCACCTCGATGTAAGGGCGCACCTTCTTGATCTGGAGGTGGCACTCTTCGAGGAGAATCACCAGCTTGCGGCGGAGGTTCTGGATCGAGGTCAGGACCTCGTTGCGCTCGGCCTGGGTGTGCTTGCCATCGATGAGCGGCTCGTACTCGGCGCGGATCTTGAGGATCAGACGCTCGATCGTGGCCACGTTGACCGGCAGGCGCTTCGCCAGGAAGGCCTTACCGAGCGTTTCGACGATCTTGGGATCGTCGTCCGGCTTCGGATTCGGGTTGACCTTGAGCGTCCGATCGAAGGCCAGGTTGCCCGCGAGGACCTCGTGGAGCGTGCCCATGGAGACGTCCATGCAGACGCCGGAGCCCATGCACTTCTTGCGGAAGCGCTTGCGGGTGATCTCGATGGACTTGGCCAGGAAGATCTCCTGGGGACGCGTCAGCAGCGGGATCTCGCCCATCTGGGTGAGGTACATCCGCACCGGATCGTCGATCTTCTCGGCGAGAACGGCGCGGCTCGCTTCGACCACGGCCTTGGCGGCAGCAGCCGTACCCGGCGGCGTTGTCGTCGCGCCTGCCTTCGCAGAAACGTCGCTGCTGAGGTCAGCGTCGGCGTCCTCGATGACGTCGACCCCGGCCTCTTCGAGTCCGATGAAGACCTGCTCTAGCTTGTCCGGCGGGAGGAACTGGTCCTCCATGAGCTTGTTCATCTCCGCATGGGTCAGGAAACCCTTTTTGCGGCCCTCGTCAACGAGGAGTTTGATCGTCTGATCGATCTTGTCGGTCATGGTCGCTCGGGGCCTTAGCCAAGGCCAATTGCGGTGTGGGTTGAAATGAAGCGCAGTCCGATCCGTGCTATCGCAAGCCTCGGTCGATCAGCCGATCAGGAGATCGGAGGGGGGAGATGATTTCGTAGTCGGTCCTGGGAGCCTCGCCCGGGCGATGCCTGCCGTCGATTGGCAACGCGCTCTGGGGGCTCACCGGAGGGCCGGGTGAAATCGGTGTCTGATCGGGGAGGAGGTGGGCAGTAGCGGAGTAGGTAGCTTCAGTCCGGACGGGATTTGGGGCGACAGGCGCCGGCCCAAAAGAAGGACACGGGGGGAGGTTCCAGCGCAGGGCTGGGCATGGATGCTCTTAGGTGGGCGGTGGGCCGTTCGCTAGGGGGCGAGTCGGGGGCGCGCCGAAAACGGTTCAGAGACCGCGTTGATTTGAAAGGAGGACAGGACCTCAGGGGCCTCCCGCTAGACGCTCGACCGAGGTCATTCCGGTCGTCTACTAATGGGAAACCATCAAGGCTAGATGGCCAGTCATGGCTTAACGAATCGTCTCTGGAGTTCGAGAAGGCGCATCAGCGCTGCCTCAAGGGCCCCGGAGGCGGCTGGATCGGCCGCGGCACGGGGTTCGAGGGTTTGGATCTCTTCCTGCAGACGATGAATCTCGCCCTGGTGTTCACGTTGTTCGAGGAACCTTACCGCGTCCTCAAAGAGGTGCGATGGATCCTCAGCAGTAGCGGCAAATTCCGAGATTCCTGCGACCACGTCCCGTGCCGGATGACCGGCGAGTGCATTCATCAGCAGCGCAGCTGTGATGTCCGCATCTTCGTGTTCCCACAGGTCGACAAGGGTCTGGAAAATGTGCGCTAAGTCCGGAGCAGGCAGGCGATCGATCCAAGGCCGCAGCCTAGGGATCAACGACGGTTCCCTCAAAGCCGCCCCGACGAGACTTCCGTAGGCTCTCCTGGAGCGGCCATCCAGGGGAGCTTTTTGTGCTTTTTGTGGGCGGATGACAGAGTCTTCACCCTGTCTCTTATACACATCTGACGCTGCCGACGATATGCAGTGTGTAG
>CAJXRJ010000436.1 GCA_913058555.1 uncultured bacterium | reverse complement strand
GCCTAGTCTCGTGGGCTCGGAGATGTGTATAAGAGACAGGGGGATTCTGGGCCCCCAGCCGGTCAAGTCCACCCTGGATTCAGTCGATCAGCCCTATCACCATGCAGGTGATGTTCACGTACTCCGAGATCGAGTCCCAGTTCGCAGGGGCGACCCCTCCCCGTTCCGGTTCCACCAGTTGGTACGACGCGTGCGACCTGCTCGGGACCGCCATCAAGGAGAAGCTGCGCGAAAGCTTCGGGCGCGGCTTCCACGTGGAGGTCTACGGCGATGAGGTGGGCCTGATCCTGCGCGTGCGCGGGGATGGCTACGGCCTTGGGCCCTGGAGTGTGGACCGCACCCTCGATACGTCTGAGCCCATGGCCCCCCAGGTAGACGCGGCGCTCAGCGCCGTGCGGGACAAGGTCAAGAGCGCCTACGTGAAGGACTGAGGGTCAGTCATCGCCCCAGGGGGCGAGCACGATCTCGCCGGTGACGGGCACGTCGACGGTCCCTGTTTCGGCGGGCCTTTGGTCTACGACGGCCTCGCCGTCGTAGAACGTGTGGAGGCTGATCTGCCACTGCCACGAGCCCGGAGCCAAGGACGCCTCGGCCTGTTCAAAGCCATCCGGAGAGACGGAGGCCACGTCGTGGACGATCCAGGGTGAAGTCTCGTCCCGTCGGAACTGGACGGTGCACCACCCGGGCCTGCCGAGGCGGGGCAGGGGGATGTTGACCCTGGTGGCCCGTTCCGCCGTGACGTCGACCCGGGCCAGCCCGCCCGGCCGGATCTCGACGATGGCTGGATCGGAGGACCATCCCGCGCCGCTGATCACGATTGCCCAGGTGCCCGGGGACAGGTCGACAATGGAGATGGGGCCGTCGGTGGGGATCTCCCGCTGGACGGATTCACCGGGCGAACGCTCGCCGGTCCGGATCCACGAGGGGAACTCAACAAAGGGCAAGCGCTCCGCCCTGAGGGTCGCGACCTGACCAAGTTCGTCGGGCGGCGACGATGGGGAGCTAGCGATAGCGACCTGGAACGACCCGCCTTCCGGGGCGGGGATACGGAGCTGCTCAGCGGTGGCGTCAGGCGCGATCACGACCTCTTGGATCACGGTTCGACCCGCCCTTGTCATTGCGGCCAGGACCCATTGCCCCGTTGGAACGCCGGGGGATCCGAACGATCCCTCTTCGCCCGGCGTCAGTGGCCACTCGCCTTCGAAGCCTGGGACCGCCTGGGACACGAGGCTCGCGCGCTCCAGTGGGTCCCCTGGTTCAGTGACACAGGAGAAGTGGGACACGGCATCCACCGGCGGAAGCTCGAAGCGCTGCTCGGCATGGCGGCCGATGGCGATGAAGCGTGCGCCAAGCCGTCGCCCTGCAAGGTCCTCGCCCAGGACCGCGAGCGCAATGGGGCCGTCCTGGAGGTCTGTCCATTCGAATCGGCCGGCGTCATCCGTCACCGCGCTTCGCGTGGTGGAGCCCACGCCGGCATGAACCTCGGCCCCTTGGAGCGGTTCGCCCTCCTCATCCACGAGAATGCCCCGGAAAGGATGGGCCTCCACAAGCCGCGTTTGGATCGTGTCCCCAGGGAGTTCGCTCGCGTCCTGGAAGCTGATCGACGTCGGCGCGTAGCCCGCCCCGGAGACGACGATCTCCATGGGATACTCGTCAAGCAGTGATCCTGGGAGCGCCCAGCTTCCGTCGGCCTGGGTGCGCAGGATGGTGGTTCCCGAAACGGCCGCCTCGCCCCGCACGCGGAACGAGAGTTCCGCTCCGCCCAGGGGGATGCCTTCCGATCCCGTGACGATGCCCGAGCACTTGAGGGAGGCGAGCGATCGAAGCACAAGGGTCTCCTCGAGGCTCGATGCCCCACCGATTTGAAGGGCGACCGATGCGGTTGCGTAGCCTTCTTTCGATGCGGAGAAGATCCCGAGCGTATGGCTCTCGCCTGCGCCGAAGAGGCCTTCGATTCGGGCGCGCCCCTGGTCGTTGGATTCAGCACCGAACAAGAAACGATAGGGTCCCACTGGGATGAACCCGGAGTCGAGTTGCTCCTTGCTTGGGTAGCGGAAGAATCGGCTGTGCGTGCTGAGGGCGCTGACCTGCGCTCCCTCCAGCGGATGGCCTAGCTCGTCGACCAAACTCAAGTCCATGAAGAAGCCGGTCTCCAGGGTGATGTCCTCCAGGGGCAAGGAGCGCGCTCCTTCTTCGGCGACTTGGCCCCTTGGCGCACTCGTCCAGCCCGTTTGCATCGGACTCCCTCCGGCCGACTTGCGCGCGAGGAGAATGCAAGCCGTCTCGCCCGGGGGAAGGTCCGCTGAGGACAGGGCGTATTCCCCATTCTCATCGGTGACAGCCACGGGGCGTAGGGGTTCCGTGGGCAAGATGATGTTGGGCTCTGTGTCGATGGCGAAGATCATGGCGCCAGCAACACCCACGCGGCCATTCGGGGAGAGCACTCGCCCCGTGAACGCAAGCCCCTGAAGGGCGGCCGCGCCCTCCGTTGCATGCTCGTCGCTGCCCGTGGCGACTCGCACGGACCCCGGTGACTCCGCTTCTGTCGTGCCACCCGCGCCCGAATCCACGTCGGCGCTATGGGCGATGTCGTTTGAGCCGGGAGCGGCGCCGGCGTTGCTGCCTTTCGCGGGCCACCACGTGATCAGTGCCGCCGCGGCCACGAGAGCACCGCCCAGGAGGGCGTAGGGCAGGCCCATTCCGCTTCCGAAGGCGGCGCTTTTCTTGGCGACCGCCTTGGTGGCGGCAGCCTCCGGAAGGGCGCTGCCGCCGGGAACTCCGGCGGGGAGGGCCAGCGCAGTGGCGCCCAGGGATCCCGCCCTCGATTTGATCTTCTCCCTCAGCTCCTTGAGGCCGCGGTGCAGGCGCACCGAGGTCGCGCCGGCGGAGAGGGACATTCGATCACCGATCTCCCCAGCGCTGAGGCCTTCGAAGAGCGCCAATCGAACGACGTCACGATTGGATTCGGAGACGGTTCGCAGGCTCTTCTCGATGACCTGCCGCACTTCACTTGCCGCCACGTCGCTGGTCTCCGGGTCGTTACTTGCGTCATGGCTTGTCCCCCCAAGGAACTCCAGCGCTCGGGCACGCCGCCGCTTCTCCGCGCGAATCTGCCGGACCAAGATCCCCGACGCCCATGGCAAGAACGGCGCGCCGCGCACGAAGCGGTCCCGCCGCTCCATGACGACGATGAACGTCTCCTGCACGACATCCTCCGCCGCCTCAGCACCCAACCCAGCGGCGGCCGCCTGGCGGAGGAGCGTGGGGGAGGACTGATCGAAGACAGGGGCCAGATCCGATCGGTCCCCGGAGTCGAGGAATCGATGGAAGGCCTGGTCGAGGGGCGAGGACGGTGCCATGGGATCGCAGGGGAACGATTGGAGCCGAGAATTGGGGGACGATGGCTCCTGGGACGGGCGTTTTGGGCAAAGACGGTACGAGGTGTCTCAGACCGTATTCGTGACGTCCTGTACAGCTAAACGCTCAGTCACCCAGTGGTTCCCGTTCGCTCCAGTCCGCAACCGGAGACTGCCTGCGATGCATGAAGGTCCCTTGAGGTGCTCCAGGGCCGGGCGATGGGGGCAGCGATGGGGGAAAAGGGTGCGGCGCCGCCGCCGGGGCACACCCCCAACGGCGACGCCGCGATGCACCGGCACAACCGTCCCCTGGCGTACCGGCACGAAGACGCGGCCGCTGTTGGCATCACAGCCAACGGCGAACCTTGCCTTTGCTCGGACTTTGGTGCGGGCCTTTCCTGCGCGGGAGACGTGTCGCGGCGGGTCTCTCTTGGGGACAGATGTGCCGGGTCTCTTCGGAGGCGTTGCTCAGGCCCTTGGGTTATCAGGGGCCCCTTCTTGGATCGGCGACTTCGGTTCTTACATCTACTTGGGATATTTCCGCTCCGGAGCGGTGAGTTGACCGCGCGTGTCCTTTTCCCCCTTGCGATCCGGGCTTTTCGCTGCGAACCTCCATCTACGGAGCGGCGCACTGTCGCTCCTTCCGTTGACCGCTAACTCCCAGGAGGGATCGACCATGGCTAAATCTAGTACCGCCACTGTCCTGACCTCCGAACGTCGCTGACCGGCGTTTCTCGGCCGCATCCGCTGCAAGTCCAGCGGCATTGCGCCGAGGTCGCTCCGCCCCGGTGGCACGTTCGGAGGTTTGTTTGGCCGGTGCCGTGACGCTTAGCGTCGCGCCCCTCACCGGTCCATCGCCCGAAGTGTGCCCAGAGAGAACCGTGACGGTCACGGTGCATAACCTCTTCCTCTGGGCCATCGCCCCTTTCCCCGTGCCAAACGACGGGCCGCCCCCATGGGCGACCCACTAGGGCACGTCGCGGGACCGTCGGCGGAGCACCTCCCGCTCATCCATTGCCACTCTTCCGAGCGGCCATCCAATGAGCGAACCTGATTTCAACGAACGCAAGGCCAAGACGGTCGAGCGTCACCTCACCCACACCGAGCGCTTTCTCCAGCGCCAACAGAACCTTCAGGAGAAGAAGCTCCGCGGCGGCAAACGGCCGCGGCGCCCATCGGCCGAGGACGGCGATGGCGATGGCGATTGGGACTCCGATGACTGGGACCATGACCCGGTCGACGTTTCGCGCCCGAGGCCGAGCCAGCCTTCCTCCCCACGGCGCAATGACCGTGAGGCGTCGACCGCGCAGGTTGCCAGCGTGAGTCGCACCGAAGTCTCCGTCCTTGTCGACTCCGGCGAGCCACGCCGTGCGATCCTCACGCCGCGCGTCTTGGCGCTCGGTGGGGTCGTCGTCGGAGACCACGTCGGGCTGGATGCCGAGGGCCGTGTCGTTTCACGTGCGGATCGTGTTTCGCTCCTCAGCCGCAAGTCGCCGGGGAGCCACCACGTATCGCGTCCGATGGCGGCGAACGTCGACCTTGGCCTTGTCCTGCTGCCGCCCAAGATCGACGGTGGGTTGAGCCTTGGTTTTCTGGATCGTGCGGCCCTGGCCCTTGAGACCGGCGGCATCGAACCGGTGGCGGTCTTGACGAAGCTTGATTTGTTCCCCTCCGCTGCCGCGCTCGAGGCGTCGTGGGCGCAGTTGAGGCCTTGGATCGACTCTGGCCGCCAGGCGTTCGCCGTTTCCGCTGTGACCGGCGAGGGAGTCGACGACCTTTTCGATGCCGTGGCCGGTCAGGTCACGGTGCTGATCGGCCATAGCGGCGCCGGCAAGTCGACCCTCGTCAATGCGCTCGACCCCGAAGCGCTTCAGTTGACCGGGGACGTGCGTGAGTCCGATGGCAAGGGCCGTCACACGACCACATCCAGTCGACTGATCCCGTTTGCCAGCGGCGGCGCCCTCGTGGACACACCGGGCGTTCGGGGGCTCGTACCGGACTTCGCTGGAGTCGACGACGCAGCCCGGTCCATTCCCGAGCTGGCTCCCTGGCTTGGCCATTGCCGATTCGGTGACTGCGCCCACGTGGGGGAGCCCGGCTGTGCCCTGGAAGAAGCGGCCTCGGACGATCCGGCGGTGGCGAAGGCGCTCGCGCGCTTGCGCCGATTGATCGACTCGATGGGCGGTTGAGCGGCGGGGCGGCCGGGAAGGGCGCGCCCCTTGGGGTGCTTCCCGGCTGCCTATTCGTCCTCGGACGAGTCCGTCTCGTCCGAGCTGCTTACGCCAGCGCCAGGGTTGGCCTGCACGGTGGTTCCATCGCGCCGGCCGACATCGGCCTCGGCCGCCAGAACGCCGAACGCCATCCACCCTTCGCGCAGGAGCAGGGCGTTGAGCATCGTGTTGCCGAGCTCCGTGTCGCCCTCTGCGATGATGTGCCGAGCGATCCCGTAGTCGAGGGCCGCCGAGCGTCCCTCCCGGGCGAGCAGCGCAGCGCGATCGATCTCGCCCCGGAAGAGCTTCACGAGGTCGAGGTAGTCGAAGTTCTCAATGACGTCCGACTCGTCGATGGGTAGTTGGAGGAGCGGCATGAGCTCCTCGGTGCGCTCGTCCCGCACGTGGCACAGGATGCGCCAGTAGTACGCGGCCACGCGGCTGTCTTCGTTCCGCGCCCACACGTCCATGCAGGCCTGCCAGAGCGCGTCCGCCTGCGCGAAGTCCCCGCGCAGGTAATGCCCGAGGGCCAAGTGGTAGTCGATGTTCCCGTGGGTCGTGCTGCGGGGCTCCCCCGACGGGCCCGGCGCGCCATCGGCCTCGAGCCGGTTCGGCTGCTGCGCGGCCAGGGCCCTCGCCGTCGTGAGCTCTTCGATCGCCGCCTCCACGCCGCGAAGGGTCAGCAGCCGGTGCCCCAGGTGCCGTCGCAGTCGATAGCTCTCAGGGAACGTCCCGAGCGCCCCCAGGTACCAGTTGATCGCGTCCGCGTAGAGCCCTCGGTACGCCAGCCGGCGTCCGGCCCAGACGGCGTTTTGCTCTGACGGGTCGAGGCGCCACCTGGCCATGGCCGCGCTGATCTCCAGGTCCAACCATTCGATCCGAGCCTCCCCGAGGCCCGGCGCCACGAGTGGGCGTCCGTCGAGCGACACGGCGTCGGGCTGCGGCGGCGCCGATCGGCACGCGCTGGCGGCCACGAGGAGAAGA
>CAJXRJ010000435.1 GCA_913058555.1 uncultured bacterium | reverse complement strand
CGTTCGGATCTGTGGGAGCCCCGGGGAGGTAACGACCCGGGGCCACCCGGCGCCGAATCGCGACGCGGCGGCTGCCCCCACGTGCTGTCGCCGATTTCGGCGGGGACGACCGTGTTGTCGGTTAGGTGTGAGTAAGGGGGCCGGTGGCCGTTGAAATGATGAGCCGAATCCATGACGCAGCTGCGCTGAGGCTACGCCACCGGATTTGTAGGGGCTGGGCTCCTCCCAGCAGGCGTGTTCGAGGTTTCGCCTTGGCTTCCGCGCGCTCCTGCTCTCACACGCTGCTCACCAATGAAGATCATCAACTTGTTCCTCGGCCTCATGGCCCTCGCCGCCCCCGTACTCTCGCAGGGAGGGGACACCTGCTCCACCGCGATTCCGGCCTTGAGTCCGGGGACCTACGTGCTCGACCTGGCCACTGCCACGGCCAGCGGCTTCAGCGATATTGGTAGCGGCAATTTTGGGTGCCTCGTGGCCTATCCCGCCTTCTGCAACGACCGCTTCTTACAGTTCACAGCGCCAGTTGCGGGTGACTACGAGATCGTCCCGTACAGCAGCGACCCGTTCAGCCAGAGGGCGGTCTTGCTCTCCGGCGTCGGATGCGCGGCCACCTGCGAGCAGGTGGTCCAGTCGCCCGGCGTCCAGCTGCTCGGGGTGCAGGCAGGAGAGCAGTTCCTGATCCAGTGTGGCCGCGAGAGACCCAGCCCCTTCCACCCTTGCGAAACCGAGCCGATCTTCGTCGAGATCGACCAGTGCCTCGGGACCCGGCAGGACGGCTACGAAGGCAACGACACCTGCGGATCGGCGGCGCCGATTCAGGACGGGACGATCCAGGGCCTCAACGTCGAGCGGATGGACCGCGACTACTACTCGATCGATCTGCCTGACACCGAGACTCTGAACGCGAGCATCGCTTTCCAGCATTCCCAGGCCAACGTCGAGTTGTACCTGTGGGATCCGTCCCTGGGTTGCGGGGGGCTCACCGACCTCGCGCGGAGCGTCTCGACGACCAACGATGAGTCGATCAACTACACCAACACGACAGGCGCGACGCGCTCCCTCGTACTCGAGGTCAACGTCAACACGCTCACCGCGGGTTCGGGAGATTGTGCGAGCTACGACCTGACGGTGTCGCGTATGAACCCTCTGGGGCCCATCGGGGGAAACTACTGCCAGGCAACTCCCAACGCACAGGGTCTCCAGGGATACATGCTCGGGTACGGCTCTACCTCTATATCACTCAATAGCGTGGTTCTCACGGCGCTGAACCTCCCGCCAAACCAGTTCGGCCTCCTCGCTGCCTCCGACACCCAGGCGTTCGTGCCCGGTCTGAATGGGACATCCAACGGCAACCTCTGCCTCGGCGGGGTACTGGGGAGGTACCCGGTGGTCAGCACGGGGACCGGAGGCGCGGTCGGTGCCTCGATTGACCTCCTGGCTGTCCCCCAGGGGGGGGGCGTCATTCCGGTGGCGCCGGGCATGACCCTCAACTTCCAGTTCTGGCACCGCGATCCCACGGGCCTCGGCTCCAACTTCACTTCCGGCTTCTCGTTCGTCCTGACGAACTGAGGCTTTGGTGCAACGCTAGACGCGTATCATCCCCACAGGGCGGTGGTGTACCGAGCTTTCCGATCACGCGGCTCCCCGTACTGCAACGCCTGCGCTGAGCGCTTCGTCCGCTTCATCAAAGAAGGCTGCCCAGGTCGAATGATCTCCTTTGGCGAGTCGTCGCTGCGAGGGGCGCACTGGGTGTGTGGGGCGCACCACAACGGAGAGCGCCCGCATCTTCGCAGACGCGGGGGCATCCATCGAGCACGTGAGTTGTTCACTGGCTCTCAGTCCGAAGCCGACTTTAGCCGCCGCTGGAGCCATGCGCGGGCGAAGGCGAGGTCCCGCACCACGGTGCTCCTCGAGATTCCCAAGTGAGACCCGATTTGATCCCCCGACATCCCGGCGAAGAAGCGCAACTCGACGATCTTGACGTGCCGGCTCTGGAACTGGGCGAGCTCGGTCAGGGCGTCGTCCAGGGCTATGAGGTCGACATCGTCGAATCCGACTTGGTCGGCCTCGTCGCTCTCGATGCCGTGCAAGGAGACGCGCCGGCGGTTCTCCCGGCCTCCGCGTCGCTCGGCCCCTGTCGCCCTCGCATGGTCGATCAGGACCCGTCGCATGGTCACAGCGGCTGCGTCGAGGAAGTGCAGGTGCCCTTGTTCGCCGACCTTCTCGGCGTCCACGAGCCGCAAGAAGGCCTCGTGGACGAGGGCGGTGGGTTGCAGGGTGTGACTGGCACGCTCCCGGGTCATGAGCCGCGCGGCGATGGCTCGAAGCTCCACGTAGAGGGGCTCCATCAGCTCCGCGCCCGCGAGCTTGCCGGCGCTGATCTGGCCGAGGATGGCGTTGAAGTCTTCGCTAGTCACGTCGTGATTCCTCGGGTGTTGCAGTGTATCAACGCCTCGCGACCTCCGTACCCTCGTGGATCATGGACGCTGAACGCTTCTCACGCTTGACCACGCTCTTCGAGCAGGCGCGGGCGCTCCCAGCCGGGCAGCGTGACACGTTCCTGCGGGAAGCGTGCGGCGACGATGGGGATCTCATCCAGGAGGTGCTCGAGCTGCTCGAGGAGGACGTCCGCCACGGTGACGGCCCGATGGACCGAGCCCTCGACGCGGAGGACGCGCTCGATGTCCCGGTCAGGTCGACGGAGCCGACGCGAATCGGCAAGTACCGCATCCGGGGCCTCTGTGGGTCGGGGGGGATGGGAACGGTCTACGACGCCGAGCAGGAGTCGCCGAGTCGCCGCGTGGCGCTGAAGGTGATCCGATCCGACGCCACGAGGCCCGAGCTGCTCCGACGATTCCGGCGGGAGACGGAGATCCTCGCGCGCCTTCAGCACCCGGGCATCGCGCAGATCTTCGAGGCAGGCGAGTTCGAGCAGGACGGCGCCACGCGCCCGTTCTTCGCGATGGAATATGTCGACGGCCTCGCCGTCACGGACTTTGCGAAGAAGCGGGACCTCGATGTCGGGGCTCGGATCGGGCTCTTCCTCCAGATCTGCGAGGCGATCCAGTACGCCCACGGTCAGGGCGTCGTTCACCGTGACCTGAAGCCTGACAACATCTTCGTCCTGGAGGCCAGTGACGTCTCGGACGAATCAACCTCTACCTGGGGGCAGCCCAAGATCCTCGACTTCGGCGTGGCCCGTCTGAACGATGCCGACGCTCGCGCGACAGTGGCCACCAACGCTGGTGCGCTGCTCGGCTCGGTCATCTACATGAGCCCCGAGCAGGCGTCGGGCAACGTGGAAGCGATCGACGCGCGCAGTGATCTGTACTCCCTGGGCGTCGTGCTGTTCGAGTTGCTCTCCGGGGAGCTGCCGTATCAAATCCATCAGATGCCCCTTGCGGACGCGCTGCACGCGATCCGTCACGATGACGCCACGCGCCTTGGGAGCGTGGCGCCTGGCCTACGCGGCGACCTTGAAACGATCGTGGGCAAGTGCCTCGAGAAGGACCCGGACCGCCGCTATGCGACGGTCGCACACCTCAGCGACGACCTCCGGCGCTACCAATCTGTGCTCCCCATCACGGCTCGCCCGCCGAGTACCTGGTATCAGCTCCAGCGCTTCACCCAGCGCAACCGCGCGCTCGTGGGGGGCGCGGCCGCCACGGCCGTAGCGCTGGTCGCGGGTGCGATCGTCGCCATCATCCTCGCGCTCCAGTCGGCGGAGAACGCACGCGTGGCCTTGGAGAACCAGAAGGAGTCCCAGCGCGAAGCGTACCGCTCGAACATCTCCGCGGCCTCCGCGCTGCTTGAGACCGACCCGGCCTATGCGCGCCGCATCCTCGATCGCATCAGTGTCGATGATCGCGGGTGGGAACACCGCTACTTGAGGGCGGCGCTCTCCGGGCTGCTCCTCGAGTTCGGCGACGTCGTGGACCAGGATCCTGGTCGACACGGGACGCGTCCGACCGGCGACATGTACCTGTTGGCGGGCGGGGAGCAAGTCGTCGCGCGCAGCGCCGCCCGTGGGTTCACGGTGTGGGAGACGCGCACAGGCCGCGTCATGCGCACCTTCTCGGCCCCCGGGGACGTGGACCTGTTCGCGGTCTCTGCGGATGGGAGCATGGCGGTGGTGGCCCTGGTCTCGGGGCGCGTGGTGGTCGGCGCACTTGGCGAGGGCCAGGTTGCCTGGGAGGCTTGGCAGGACGAACCGGGGCCGATCGATTCGGTCGCGGTCGCACCGGACGGCGAGACCATCGCGGTCGACCGGCCCACCCGCCTCAGCTTCGGACGGCCGGGGGACTGGCATGATTACGACTACGGGGGCTCACGCAACGGCTCCATCCCCTCCAACCTGCGATTCAGTGCGGACGGCACCAGGGTCGCATGGACGCACCGTAACCTGCATGTGTTCGACGCGGCGTCGGGGGAGCTCGTAGCGGACCCCATTGCTTCCAACCAGGGGCACCGGAGCATCGCTTTCTCGCCGGACGGGACACGCGTCATCGCGGGGCAACTCCGGCGAGAGATCCGCGCCTTCGATCCCTTGACGGGTGAGTATGACATCGAGCTCCTGGGCCACAATGGCGCTGTGAATTGGGTGGAGTACGGGCCCGAGGATCAGCTTCTCTCGGTCAGCACGGACGGGACCCTGCGGGTTTGGAGCCTCGGGGACCAGGTTGCCAAGCTGGTGTTCGAGGCGCCGGGCACGTCCAAGGCTCTGTTCCTGGACACCGATCACGTCCTCTCGCTGACAGGGGGCAAGTTCCGGCTCTGGCAGGTGAGCGACCGCCGTGCACGAGAACTCGTCGGACACGAAGGTCACGTGTTTGTGCCGGTCTTCTCGCGCGACGGCGGTCTCCTCGCGACCTCCGCACCCTGGGCAGACATGGCGATCTGGGACCCCCTCGAAACAACACCGATCCGAAGGTTCCCGGCCTTACGGCGGGCCCAGTTTGCCTTCGACGGGTCCGGGGAGGAACTGCACTCCTCCCACGCCCGGTGGGACCGTTACCACGAGCACCTGCCGTGGGTCACGGGTGAGGGCATCTCCGAATATCCGGTGGCGGAGCGTGGCGCATTCCACGCCGTCGTGGGCGGGGACGAAGCAATGGTGGACGGGCACCGGCTTCCGACATCTCCAGGGAAGCTCCAGGTTCATCGCAACGTACATCACCTTGGCGCGGGGGCTGCGCCTCCGGAGATCTTCGTCGAGGGGACGAATCAGGTCCCGACCTCCAGGGACGCACGCCCGTCGCACGTCGAGCTGGGCGACTCCCCGCTCCTGGCCTTCGGCGGGATGCGCGCCTACGAATTCAAAGGCTCGATCGTCGAGTGGCTCTGTTTCCGGGGGACGCTGACGGAGGAGGACGCCGCAGCCATGGACAGCTACCTCCAGGCGCGGCGCGCGGGCGAGGATGTCGGGCTCCCCGAGGTGAGTGCGACGGCGCCCCTGCTGGCGCATTTCCGCGCGAGCGCCTCTAGCGTGACGACGACCCCACACGGGCACGTCCAAGAATGGAGGGCTGAGGGTGAATCCGGATTGAGCGCTTCACCCAGAGGACGGCCGCTCTACAGCATTTCGCTGGTCGCCGCCTCGGGGGAAGCGCCAGCGCAGGTGGTCTTCGAGGGCGGCTTCGGTACGCACCGCTGGTTGGAGACCGCCTTGCCTGGCGCCGCCGGCGCGGAGCAGCTCACAGTCTGCTGGCTGGGGAGTTTCTCCGGACAGAAGACCGCCCAAACCGCGTACTCGGTGGGCGAGATTCTGCCGCCGTTCGCCTACATGTCGCCGGAGGAACTCACGGGCAAGGTAGGGCCGCACGTGAGCCTCAGCCGAGATGGCAAGCTCGTTGTCGACAGCTACTCGGTGGAAGAGGGCGGCTCCGTCACCGTTCGCGATCGACTCACCGGGGTCGCACTGCACCACTTCGAAGGCAGCTATTGGGGTGTCGACTTCCACCCCGATTCTCGCCGGCTTGCTTGCGGGACCGGCGAAGGGACGGTTGAGGTGTTCGACCTCTCCACCGGAGAGCTTCTGTCGCGATTCGAAGCCCACTCTGGCCCGTGCTTGGACCTCGCGTTTTCACCGGACGGGACCCGCCTCGCGACCTCGGGGAACGACAACGCGTTGCGCCTCTGGGATCCCGACAGCTTCGATCCATTGCTCGAGTTTCCAGGCCACCGCTCCTACATCCGAGGCATCGCGTGGAGCCCGGACAGCACGATGCTGGTCTCCGCCTGCGGCGACTACACGGTGCGCGTGTGGGACTCCGTGCCGCGAGACCAGCGGTACTCCCAGCTCCTGGTGCAGCGTGCGCTCGAGGACGGTGTACGGGCCGAGGTCGAGGCCATGGCGGCGTCGCATGCGACAACGGCGGAGCTGCTGGACGTCATCCGTCGGCGCTGGCCCGACGACCTCACGCGACGCCGTGCTGCGATGAAGGTCGCCGCGCGGGGCCTTTAGCGGGCTCCGTGGCGCCTCCGTCATCCCCTGTTACGGATCGAGCGTAACCCGCCCGCGCGCCCCGTGTTGCACGCGATCTAGACTCGGTCGATCATGAGCGAGGTGATATGAGGAAAGCGA
>CAJXRJ010000434.1 GCA_913058555.1 uncultured bacterium | reverse complement strand
ACGAGATCATGCCTAGTCTCGTGGGCTCGGAGATGTGTATAAGAGACAGGGACTTCGTAGGACACCGCTTGTGTCCACCGAGCCCCATGGGCGGGGCCCCCCGCGCGTCACCGGAAACTTCGAGAAACCCGCGGCGGGCGTGCGTCAAGGCAAAAACGCCCCCCACATCCGGCTCTTCGCAACCGCCTCTTCGCTACCGGCGACTTCTCCCTCACGTTTGGTGAGCGGGCTCCCTATGATCCCCGGCCGCCGTCAGCACCCTCAGGTTCCTCACCGCACTCGAGACCTCCGTGGGTGGCTTCACTGCCGGCTCTCTCCAAGGGACCCCTAGCACCGCCACGCCTGTGAAAGTTGCCGCACGAAAGCTCTCCGAAATCAAACTCAACAGCGAATACCTGCGCGTCAATACCGACGTCAGCACGCTCAAGAAAAGCGTAGAGAGCGTCGGGCTGATCAACCCCGTGACGATCAATGAGGAGGGCGAGCTCCTGGCGGGCGCGCGGCGCTACCAGGCCGTCTCCGAACTGGGTTGGGAGGAAATCCCCGTGCAGATTGTCGATCGAGACAAGCTCGTCCAGGAGCTGATCTCCATCGACGAGAACTTAGTGCGCGCTCCCCTCAACAGCCTGGAGCTCGAGAAGTGCCTCAACCGTGGCCGTGAGATCTATGAATCGCTGCACCCCGACCGCAACAAGGTCGACCTCTCCCAGGAGGAGCTCACGGGCGAGGAGAAGATGCAGCAGAAGGAGCAGGAAGAGCAGGATGAAGACTCCTTTGCAGCGATCACCGCTGAGAAGACCGGCCTCTCGAAGTCGGTGATCAAGGGGGCCATCAAGCGCGACGCGCTCGCCTCGGAGGCCGTCAAGAAGGCCCGGGGGGATGGCGAGCTCAATGCCACCCAGACCAACGAGATCATCAAGCTCGAGAAGGAGACGCAGGGGCAGGTGCTGCCGCTGATCGCCGACAAGACCGTCAAGGACGCCAAGAGGATCATCGCGGCGGCCAAGATCGGCGGTCTCGAGGCAGCGGTAGAGGAGAGCGAGAAGGTCGTTCCCCTGCCCCGGGAGTACAGCCAGATCATCAGTCCCGTGAAGCGGGTCAACAAGAACATCAGCCGCATCCTGGTGGAGGAGCTGCGCTACGAGGGCCCGGAGCAGCGCAAGATCAACAACGAGCTGATCACGCTCCGGAACAACCTCGTGCAATACTTCGAAATGATGGGCGTCACGGACTGAATCGCCCAGCTGGCGACGCCTTATGGGGCCGGCCGGCGGGGTCTCTTGGAGATCGGGTTTTGGGGGGCTGGGTCGTGTAGAGTCGGCCCTATGTTGCTCCACCTCCTTCGACTCAGCTTGGCCCTTCTGTTGCTGCCCCTATCGCTCGGGGCGCGGGGCCCCGCGCCCTCGGCGGACGCGAAGGTCCTTCGGGTGTTCATCTTCGCGGGCCAGTCCAACATGGTCGGGGCGGACTCGGACGCGGCGCAGATCGATCGGTTCCCCCCGTTCCGTGGGCTAGGGGAACCGCGGCCAGGAGTGCGCTTCTACCATTGCATCGGACGGGAGAACAAAACCCTGTCGGAGGGGTGGGTGGACCTACAGCCGGTGAAGGGCATGGTCGGGCCAGAGCTCAGCTTTGCGAAGTGCGTGGGGGATCACATCAGTGACCCGATCGCCATCATCAAGGTTGCGGCCGGTGGCACGACGCTCGCAGTGGATTGGAACCCCGAGAACCCCGGTGGCTTTGAGCTCTACCCGTTGGCCCTGGGGCACGTGAAGTCGGCCTTGGCCGCCCTTGATGGCCAGGGCGTGCGATACCGCCTGGAAGGTTTCATGTGGCACCAGGGCGAGAACGACATGTTCTCGGACGAAGGGAAAGCGAACTACGCGAGCAACCTCGCGGGCTTCATGGCGCGTTGGAGGAAGGACCTGGAAGCCCCGGAGCTCCCGTTTTTTGTGGGGGAGCTGTGCACCAACACCGTGTGGGGCATGGACCATCGCGTGAACATGCACGCCATCGAGAAGGCCCAGCGGGCCGCTACGGATGCCGACCCGCGGGCGGTGTACGTGCCCACGTCCCACGTGGCGGTGAAGATCGGCGGCCAAGCGGGGCTGCACTATCACTACGGCACCCTGGGGCAGCTTGAGCACGGGGTGAGCCACGCACGGGCGTACCTTGAGTCCATCGGCCAGCCCCTGGAGGATCCGCGGCCCCTCAAGCGTTGGCCCTACCGGAAGGGTGAGAAGGTGAAGCTCTTCGTGGTGGCGGGACACCGCAACATGGAGGGGGAGCGGGCCTTTACGGAGGACCTCCTCCAAGTGCCCGGCAAGAAGCGCCTCGCGAAGGACGATGGGTCCATCGCCTACCGCTACAGCGTCGGCGGTGGTTACCGGGTCTCGGAGGGGTGGGAACCCCTGGGGCCCGCAGGTGCCCATGGAACTTTCGGGCCGGAGCTGAGCCTCGCTGCCGCCCTGAAGCGTGGCCGGTTGGGCCCCTTTGCGGTCGCCAAGTTCACCCACGGGGGGAGTCAGGCCATCGATTGGACTCCGGGGGGCAGCGAGGCGCCGACCCGGAACCTCTACCCAGCCTTCCTGGAGTTCGTGCGCACTTCGGTGGCGGAGCTCGAGGCCAAGGGGCACACCGTGGAGCTTGCGGGGATCTTCTATCACCTCGGCGAGAATGACACCGCCTGGTGGCCTTTCAGGAAGGCCCAGGCCGCGAGGTTCGCCGAGCTCGTGGCGGGGCTCCGCAAGGACCTGGACCTCCCCGAGCTGCGTTGGGTCGTGAGTCAGCAGCGGCCCGCGTCCTTCGAAGGGCTCGACAAATTTGACGCGGTAGCGGCCGTGGAGACGGTGGCCGCCTCCGATCCTCATCTGGATCAGTTGGTGCTCAAGGGCCTCCCGGAGGAGGGCGCGAAGCTGGTCCTCAAGGCGGCGGGCGTGGTCATGCTCGGGGAGCGCCTTGCGGCGTTCTTCCTCGGGAAGGGGCAGTAGCGGTCCTCCCTGGCGGGTTCTTTGGGATTCGGCCGAAGGGCTTGAATAGTCCTCGGTGCGCGGCGTTAGGGTGATATCACCCCGATATCTCCCTTCGAATCCATCCCATGGCCGACTCCAAGACCCAAGAACTGATTGTCAAGAAGCCCACAGCCGGCATCCCTGTCCTGCTGCTGGGGCTACTCCTCTTCCCGATCTCTACGATCGGCTGCATCGTGGCGATCGCTACGACGGAACATCCCGGGTGGGTCATTCCGATGATCCTCACCGTTCTGTGTGGGATCTTCGTCTTCAAGAGCCTCGTCTTGGTCAACCCGAACCAATCGAAGGTGCTGATCCTCTTCGGTCGCTACGTCGGATCCATCACGACTGCCGGCTTTTACAGCGTGAACCCTTTTGCGGTCCGTCGCCTGATCTCCCTGCGTCTGAACAACTTCAATAGCGACACGCTGAAGGTCAACGACAGCCGCGGCAACCCGATCGAAATCGGTGCGGTCGTGGTGTGGAAAGTCTCCAACACCGCCCAGGCCGCGTTCGACGTGGAGGACTACGAGAGCTTCGTTGCGATCCAGACGGAGTCGGCCCTGCGGCATCTGGGGGCGAGTCACCCCTACGACGTCCATAGCGAAGAAGACGGAGAGGGAGAGATCTCACTTCGCGGAAGCTCGGACGTCGTCAACGCCGAGCTTGGGGAGGAGCTCACCGAGCGCCTCAAGGTGGCGGGAATCGAAGTGAGTGAGGCGCGGCTCCAGCACCTCGCGTACGCCCCGGAAATCGCCAGCGCGATGCTCCAGCGCCAGCAGGCCGACGCCATCATCGCCGCGCGCACGCGCATCGTCGACGGCGCGGTGGGCATGGTGCGCATGGCCCTCGATAAGCTGAAGGCCGAAGGTGTGGTCGACCTCGACGAGGACCGCAAGGCCGCGATGACGAGCAATCTGCTCGTTGTCCTGTGCTCGGAGCGTGGCACCCAGGCCGTCGTCAACGCCGGCACGATCCACTAAGAATCCCGTGGAACGAAAGCGATTCCTCCTGCGGCTCCCCGTGGGGCTCCATGAGGAGCTGCGGGCCCTCGCCGAGCAAGAAATGCGAAGCCTCAACGGACAGATCGAGTATCTGCTCCGTGAGGCTTTGCGTAAACGGCGCCGCGTAACGGGAGACCCTCCTCCGGAATCGCCGGAAGATGGTCCCGATCCTGAGCCCGAAGAGGAATGATCGGCGGCCATCCCTGCCCCTCGGGACCGAAGTCAGTGTCATGAAGAAATGGACTCGCCGCGCATTGGCCATCGCGCTCCTTCTCACCCTTTGGTTCTTCGGGCGGCCGGCGGCCTTCCTTGCTTGGGTGGCGTGGAACGATCGCGTAGTGGTTGTCGCCGTACCCGATGGGCATGCGAACGACATGAGCGCCCTCGAGGAGACCCGCGTGGCCGAAGTTTGGCCCGTTCCCGCGGACAGACTGGAGGCGATTCAGGGCCTCCGGGAACTTCTGGCGCGGGCCGAACGCGAAGGCCTGCCGGTTTCGATTGCGGGTGCCCGCCATAGCATGGGGGGGCACACCATCGCCGAGGACGGCATCGTCGTGGACATGACGGGTTTCCAGCAGCTGACCTTGGATGCCCCCTCGAACACGCTCACGGCCGGTGCCGGTGCGACGTGGCGTGAGGTCCTCTTTGCCTTGGATGAGCTAGGCAAGTCTGTCGCTGTCATGCAGTCCAACGATGCCTTCACGGTGGGAGGATCGATCTCGGTCAACTGCCATGGCTGGCAGCACGGCCAGCCTCCGATCGCGTCGAGCGTCATGGCCATGCGTGTCATGTTGGCCGATGGGCGGCTCGTGGAATGCTCGCGGGAAGTGGAGCCGGAGCTCTTCTCCCTGGTCCTCGGCGGCTACGGGTTGTTCGGCATCATCGTCGAGGCCGACCTCGCGGTGGTGGACAACGAGCTCTACGGGAAAACGGCACAGGTCATCGAGACGAGCCTGTTCGCAGAAGCGTTCTTGGAACGCATCCAAGATCCTGAGGTTGGGCTCGCCATCGGACGGCTTTCGATCGATCCGGATCACTTGTTCGACGAGACGATCCTCAAGGTGCTCGTGAAGAAGCCGAATGGCGACCTGCCACCGATCAGCCCGTCCGCATCGAAGGGGCTACGCCGGACGGTTTTCCGGGGCTCGGTGGGGAGCGACTACGGCAAGTCTTTGCGTTGGTCGCTCGAGCGGCGATTCGGGGCGCAGGTCTCCGGTGGGGAGGCGACTCGCAACACGGAGCTAGCCGAGCCCGTGGCGTTCTTTGCAAACGACGACCCTGAAGGGACTGATATTCTGTTCGAGGCCTTCGTGCCCCACTCCAAGTTCGACGCATTCGTCCAAGCTTGCAAGGGCGCGGTGGTGGCGAGTCCCTGCGATCTCCTCAACGTCACCGTGAGGGATGTCCGCGAGGACAGCGACTCCTTCCTTCGATACGCGGACACAGACATGTTCAGCTTCGTGATGTTGTTCCATCAGAAGCTAGACGCCGAAGGCGAGGAGGGACTCAAGGCGCTCACGCGCGAGCTCATCGACGTGGCCCTCGGTCTGGACGGCTGCTACTACTTGCCCTATCGGTTGCACGCCACCCCCGAGCAGTTCCGGCGCGCCTACCCGATGGCGGACGCGTTCTGGGCGGCCAAGGGGCGCTTCGACCCCAAGGGAAGATTTCAGAACAAGTTCTATCGTGCGTACGGGGTCCGGTAGGAGCCGGCGCGGGGGCGATGGCTATGCTGGGCCTGGTGGTTCGCGCAGGCTGTGCGAACCACTTAGTCCCCTTGGCCACGCCGATGTTTCGCACCCTTCTGTTCGCCGTCCTCGTCTGTTTCGCGCCGTCGTCCCTCGCTTCCGCTCAACGGAACAAACCCCCGGTCCCGGACCTCACGGCGGGGGGGCAGCCTGACGACAAACACGATTGGAACCTCGGCCCCACCGGCGCACGGGGTTGGATGTGGGGATGGAAGCTCGAGACGTCGGACGCGCGTCAGATCCTGATCACTGAGGTGGCGAAGGGGAGTCCCGCAGACGGTGTGCTCTTGCGCGGTGATGTCCTCGTGGGCGTTGGAACGAGTCCCTTTGCGGGCGATCCGCGCCGGGAGCTGGGGAACGCCATCACGGCGGCGGAGGGGCGTGAAGGACGGGGTCGACTGCGGCTCCTTCGCGTCCGCGATGGGGAGCAGAAAACCGTGACCCTTGGGTTGCCAGTTCTCGGCGATTACGCGGACACGGCGCCCTTTGACTGCACCAAGTCCCAGCGGATTCTCGATCAGGCCTGCGAGCACATCGCGGCCAACATGAAGGGCGACATCGACGGAATGATGAACGCCCTCGCGCTGCTGGCCACGGGGCGGGCCGAATACGGGGATGCCGTGAAGGCCCTGGCCCACAAGGTGGCGCAGCCCGACAAGTCCTTGACGCTAGAAGGGCGGATCTCCGGCCTCTTCGCGTGGAAGTGGGGTTATCGCAACCTCTTCCTGTGCGAGTACTACCTCGCCACCAAGGACCGCACCGTGCTGCCTGCCATCACGGCCTACGCGGAGACTATCGCAGAGGGGCAGAGCGGGGTGGGGAC
>CAJXRJ010000433.1 GCA_913058555.1 uncultured bacterium | reverse complement strand
CGTTCCAGGGGTCCATCGTCGGCGTCCGCAAGCCGCAAGCTCTCAGGGCCGGTCAAGGCGGCACGTGCCTCCCTCAGGGGCCCGAGGAACGGGTCCGCCGCGAGCCCGCTGCCCGTGGATGCTTGCCTGCGACTGACGTCGGCGAAGAGGGCCTTCGCGATGTAGGTCGCGCGGGGCCCGTAGGCTTCCTCGAAGGCCTTGGCGTTCAGGCCCGGGAATCCCTCCTTCGAGTCGGTCATCCACTGGATCGTGTCCAGCCAGTCCTGGACCTGTTCCGCCGTGCGGGCCGGATGCTCTCGGTAGAGGATGGATGGCGCTTCTGTCCAAGTTCCCGCCCATACTGAGGGGACTGGCTCCCGGAGTTCAGGGTTCGCGGTCACCACTTCGTCTGTGTCCGAAAGGTCGAGGGCGCGCCTCAGGTCCCGTTGAAGGATCCTCGCGGTGCTGGCTCGGACTTCGTCGAATCGCGTGGCTGGGAATTCGTCCTCGAGCCGCAGGAGGTGACGCTCCAGATTGCCCCGAAGCAGCCGCTGTCGGCGATCCGCGCTCCATTGTCCGCGGCCAAATGCGCTCGATTCCCCGTCACCGCTGCGCGAATCGAGGGCCCTGCGTTGGGCCCATTCGAGGGGACGCGCCGTATCACCGAGGGACAGGTAGACCTCGTCCACAAATCGATCGAAGCGTGAGGCGCGGTCCCTGGGGAGTGAGGGATCTCGATCGAGGAAGGGGACTGCGCCGCAGGCGAAGAGCCCAGACGTGGCGGTCAGTAGGAGGATCGCAGCGACGAGCGAACCCTTGGATCGGCTTGATGGCGCCTTCTCCCGGGAACGGGGAAGGTTCGTTGTCGCGGTGGGAGCCAAGTGCATGGGGGAGTCCAATCCGTATCGTCTACCTTCGGTCCATGGCAGGACGTGCCGGGTGGAATTATGCTTGGAAGTCCGGCGCAGTTCGTGCGTTCGATGCGTCTGCTTTTCCATAGGGCCCCAAAAATGGGTCCCCGCCCCATACAATGCACGGGCTAGGGACGGCGTATCGCGCAAGGCGGTATCCTCCCCAGAGACCCACTCCAACGACCCCATCGACAGCATCGAACGCGATGCCATTGAACTCCGAGGCATGACTAGCCCGAACAGCAAAACCGCCACGCTCGGCGTTGAAATCGAAGCGGCGGCGCAATACCTCAAGGGCCGATCCTTTCCGGATCAGCGCCGGTGGCTGTATGCGTACCTGATCAAGATGACCAACCAGGGATCCGGGGCAATCACGCTTCTTCGGCGCCACTGGGTCATCACGGACGCCAACGGGGAGACGCGTGAGGTCCGCGGCGACGGCGTCGTGGGCGAACACCCACGGCTCGAGCCCGGGGAGTCGTACGAGTACCGCAGCATGTGCGATCTCAGTACCGCTTGGGGCACCATGGAGGGTTCGTACACCTTCATGGACGACGAGGGCGAAGAGCTGGAAGTGGCGGTTGGACGGTTCTTCCTCGTGGAGAGCTCGGAGAACGCGATCGTCGTCGAGTAGGAGCCCCTCCCCGGTGGGGCCGTGGCCGCATCGCGCACCGGCTCTCCCTTCGCATTGGTCATGGGGCGCGGGGTTGGTTAAGGTGTTTGCCCGTTTCGCCGTCAGCCCCCAGCCCAGACCTCCTCGATGAACGACCTCAAGAGCCTCCTCGATATGGACCTTCAGGCGGGGGAGGACGACTGGACCCCGACGCCCCATGGTCAGTGGCTGGCATCCGTGATCGCGCGTCACGATTTGGTGGAGGGCAAAGAGGTCCTCGAGCTTGGGGCGGGTGTGGCCAATCACACCATCCTCATCCACCGTCGAGGGGCCAAGGCGATCACCGCGACGGAGATCACGGAGGAGCTACTCGGCACCGCGCGCACGAACTTCGAGGCCAACGTCGGAGGCGACGTACCGATCGACCTGCGAGTCGCCGACTGGCTGCACACGGATGGGACCTTCGACATGGTCGTGGCCAACCCTCCGTTTTGCCAAAGCGGCAAGCAGAACCGCCGTTACTTCATCGATTCGTTGATCCTCGACGGTCACAAGCGCCTTCGGCCAGAGGGCGAGCTGCTCTTCGTCCAATCGTCCATGGCGGACGTGAAGATGAGCCTGCGTAGGCTCAACCAAAATGGCTTCGACGCGCGCGTTGTCGAGAGCACCCAAGGTCCATTCCGCGACTACTACTTCGACGACCCCACGTTCATGGCGGAGATCGAGCAAGTCGATGACGCCTACGAGGAACGGGATGGCACGAAGTACGAGACCCTCTCGGTCATCCACGCGAAGCTCCGTCGCTGGTCGCCGCCAGCGACCGCTCATCTTCCGGGCCGGTAGCCGCCATGGGCTCACTTGACGGCGGCGGCTGGGTTACCCATCTCGAGGGCGCGATCGATGGGGCGAAGATCCCTGCGGGGACCCTTCAGACCCTTCACGAGGGCCGTCCCATCGTCGTGCGCTACGACCTGGATGGGATCGCGAAGGCGGTGGACCGAGACCGGGTCATGCGCCGGGATCCGACGATGTGGCGCTACCGGGAACTGTTGCCGGTGGAGGACAACGCCAATATTGTGACCCTCGGCGAAGGCATGACGCCGATCCTGCCCGCGCCCCGGCTCGGCAAGAAACACGGGCTCGACTACCTCTACATCAAGGACGAGGGGCAGCTTCCGACGGGGAGCTTCAAGAGCCGCGGTCAGTCCACCTGTATCTCGATGGCCAAGGAACTTGGCTGTTCGGCGGTCGTTGTTCCCACGGCGGGCAACGCGGGCGGTGCGATGGCGGCGTATGCGGCCCGGGCAGGGCTCGAGGCGCACGTATTCATGCCCCGGGACACGCCGGAGGTGAACCGACGCGAGGCCGTTCTTTGTGGCGCCACGGTGCACCTTGTGGACGGCCTCATCGATGACTGCGGCAGGCTCGCCCGGGAAGGGGCGGACGCGAACGGTTGGTTCGACGTTTCAACCCTCAAGGAGCCGTACCGGCTCGAAGGCAAGAAGACCATGGGCTTCGAGATCGCAGAGCAGCTCGGCTGGCAGCTACCCGATGTCATCGTCTATCCGACGGGGGGCGGCACCGGTCTCGTCGGCATGTGGAAGGCCTTCGACGAACTGGAGGCACTCGGTTGGCTCGAGGACACGCGGCGCCCGCGCCTCGTGGCGGTTCAATCCGAAGGCTGCGCACCCATGGTGGAAGCGTTCCACGCGGGCGAGCGGCACGCCCGAAAGTTCGAGAACGCGGCGACCATCGCCAGCGGCCTCCGGGTGCCCGCCGCCGTCGGCGACTTCATGATCATGGACGCCCTTCGGGAGTCGCGCGGCACGGCCGTAGCCGTCGAGGAAGCGCGCATCCGCCATTGGATGACGGAGATCGCGTCCCTCGAGGGCATCACCCTCGGGCCCGAGCCCGCCGCGTGCCTTGGTGCGATCGAGAAGCTAGCCGCTGATGGTTGGATCGAAGCGGACGAGCGTGTGTTGCTTCTGGGATGCGGCAACGCCCAGAAGTACCCGCACGCGATGCCGGACGTGTGAGCCCGGCATCGCGAGTTGGGCTCCGCTAGAGCGAGGCCTGCACTCCGTCTGCGGCCCTCTTTTGGGCCAACAGCTTGCGCTGGTAGCGGCTCTGCACGATGTCGGTGAGGACGAGGACGCCGATGACGAAGTAGAACGTGGCCTTTGTCATCGCGTGCACCTCGTTGCCCCAGAGCTTCACGTGGGCGAGGTGGCCGCCTTCGGTGACCAGCATGACGCCGACGATGAAGAGGACGAAGAGGCCGAGCACTTCGTACATGCGGTTCTTGGCCAGGAAAGTCGAGACCCTCTCGGCCAGCAGGATCATGAGCAGGCCGCTGATGACGATGGCGATGGACATGATCACCTTGTTCTTCGTCAACGCCATCGCGCTCAGGATCGAGTCGAACGAAAACACGAGGTTCATGGTCACGATCATGGCGATCACGCGACCGGCGGGGGCAGGCGGCTTCTTCTCGCCGTCGGCCTCCTCGAGGGCGATCATGTGCATCACCTCTTTGGTGGCCGTGTAGAGAATGAACGCACCTCCCACGAGCACGATGACGCTGTGGAAGTTGAATGCTGCCTCGACCTTGCCCTCCAGGTTCACGGTGAAGAAAACCGTCTGGGCCTGCTCGACGACCGCGAGCAGAATGAACAGGAGTACGATTCGCAGGGCGATCGCGATGCCGATGCCGAGCTTTCTGACCCGGGCCTGCTCCGCCTCAGGGGCACGCTTCGACTCGAGCGAGATGTACAGAAGGTTGTCGAAGCCCAATACCGCCTGGAGCAGAATGAGCATCACGAGGGTGAAAATATGATCGAGCACGGCAGTGAATGCGCCCAAGGGGCGGGTCAAGGGGAGTTCAGCGGTCCGGCGAGGAGGATAGCGTTCTGGCGGTCCAAGGTCCCGCCCGGGATCGTGGGGGAGTCCTTCGGGCGGGTCCTGGGGCTCGGGCTTGCGCTTTGCCTCTGGTCGGGCGCCGTCGGCTGCGGCGAGGCCCCGGGAGATTCAGGGGGACAGTCCGGCGGGGCTGTGTCGACGCCGGAGACGAGTCCGCGCCCGCCAGGGACTGACGGTCCTGACGATGCCCCCGGGGAAGGAGCGCTCGCCATGAACGGCGTGCCTTTCGAGGAGGGAATGGTCGTTCACCTTGCTGAGAGTGTTGGGCCGGGGCAGCTGGGGTTGTTTTCCGCCCAGGGCCGCACCCCAGAAGGCGAGGCTCAGCCAGGGGCCAGCGAGCTGACCTTCGACCTCGGTCGGATGAACGAGGGATGGTACGTGTCGAAGCTCATGGGACACGCTGCCGCCGGTCGCCTGGATCTTGATGGCCCCATTGCAAAGCACCTTCCATTCTTCAACAAGGGGACCCTGGCCATGCTGACGACGCGTCAGGTGATCGATCACTCGGCCCACCTTGGCGGTAAACCCTACGGCGACTGGCTCAGCGCCAACTCGTTTCTTACGCCCTACAAGTGCCAGTCGTTCCTCGCGAGCCTCGGGTGCGATGACACTCCGGGGGAACGTCCCGAATGGCGCGAGTCCCATGTGGACACGATGCGTTGGCTTTGCGGGGCGCTCGGGGACGAGGCGCCGACGCACTTCACGTTGAAGGAGTTCGCGGATTCGCTCCACGCATGGCGCGAGCACGCCACAGAGTCGCTCGCGCTGAGGGAGGCGGCTCTCCTGCAGGGTTTCCATACGGTCACGCCGGCGAGTTTGGACCCGCCGTTGGAGAGCCTGAGTGCGGCGATGGCCGCCAAGCGTCACGGGACCACCTGGAAGATCGCGGCCGTGACGGGATCGCAAGAGTCGTCTGTGAAGCGACTGGATACGTCCCGTCAGTTTGTCCTTTCTCCGGTGCAGAACGTCTCGCGATGACAGGGGCAGCCTCGGGCCAAGACGGATGGCACGTCCACCCGGACATTGCCGTCGCCGGGACGATCGACCCGCGCATCCATACGGATCCAGGCGCCCATCGCCGCGCCCTCGACGTGGTCTTCGCAAGGTCGTGGCAGTGGGTTCCACTTGTGGATGACGCTCCGCGGGTGTTCCCATTCAAGCTGCTCCCGGACGGGCTCGACGAGCCCTTGATCATGGTGAGGGACGGCGGTGCGGAACGGGTGCTATCCAACGTTTGCACGCACCGTGGCGCGCTGCTCGCCGAGGAACCGTCGGACGCGAAGGGGCTGCGGTGCCGGTACCACGGCCGGCGTTTTGACCTGGAGGGGCGCATGACGAGCTGCCCCGGGTTCGAGGGCGCGCGCGACTTCCCGCGGGGGACCGAAGGCCTTGCGGAGCTCGAGCTCCGTTCCCTGGGACCGCTGCGTTTCACCGGCCTCGACCCGCGCTTGCCCTTCGACGATTGGGCGGCGCCCCTGGCGCAGACCCTCGCCGAATATGAAGGAGAGGCGCTCACCTTCGACCCAACCGGGTCGCGGAGCTTTGAGATCGACGCGAGCTGGGCGCTCTACTGCGAGAACTACCTCGAGGGTTTCCACGTGCCCTTCGTGCACCCCGCGCTGAACGCCGCCCTGGACTTCAGCCGCTACCGCACCGAAATCCTGCCGCACGCCGTGCGCCAGCTTGGTTTCGCGTCGGGGGAGGAGCCGCGCCTTGTGCGCGGCGGCGAGCCGGACCTCGTGGCGGATTACCTGTGGCTGTACCCAAATCTCATGGTCAACGCCTATGCGTGGGGGATCTCGCTGAATCTCGTCGAGCCCATCGGCGTCGGCCGATGCCGAATCCGGTACCTGCGCTGGATTGCGCGTCCGGAGTTCACCGGAATGGGGGCTGGTGGCGCCCTCGATCGGGTGGAGCAGGAGGACCAGGAGGTGGTCCTTTCCGTGCAGCAGGGCATGGGGGCCCGCCTCTATCCGGGGGGGCGCTTCTCACCCAAGCTGGAGACGGGCCCGCACCATTTCCAGCGCCTGCTGGCCCTGGACCTATCGGATTGAGGCTTCTGGGCGGGTCCAGGGCTCAGTTTCGTAGGGAATCGTAGATCCTTGGGAACGGGGTCGGCCTGCCCGGCGTAGCCCCTGTCTCTTATACACATCTCCGAGCCCACGAGACTAG
>CAJXRJ010000432.1 GCA_913058555.1 uncultured bacterium | reverse complement strand
GCTTGGCGCCGCGCACTCCCAGCCACTGTGCGAACCCTGCTTCCCAGGTCCCGCTGGGCAAGCCGACTCCCGCCGAAATCGCTCGCCGGAATCGCCATTCGGAGCGCTAGGCTGGAGGTGCGACAGAGCGCCCCCTCGCGGGGCCGCCTCGTCAGCCGAGCCCCCTCTGCCCCCACCCCGCATTCGAATGCCACGAATCCTCCTCGCCGCCGTTGCCATCGCCGCCCTCACGCCCCTTGCCCCGGCCCAGTCTTCTGGGTCCCGGAACCAGGCCATGGGCGGAGCCGGAGTGGCTTCTTCTAACCCCCAGGTTTCTCCGTTCATCAACCCGGCGTTGATGCACCACAACGTGAAGGACCAAGGCTTCTCGATGGTGGTGCCCTTCGTCGGGCTCACTGCGGCGGACCCGGACGATCTCGTCGATCGCGTGGACGAGCTCCAGGATTCCATTGAAAGGCTGCAGGAACGCATCGACGCGGCAGACGTACCGGGGGCCGACGCCTTACGACCGGTGGTGGCGAGCCAGCTCCAGGGCATCGACGGGCGGGCCCTCGACACCCAGTTTGGCGCGGGCCTGAGCTTCGTCTTCCCCGCCGGCGACGTGACCCTGGGCGTCTCAGCGCGGACGTTCGTGGATGCCAGGATCCTCCCGTTCATCGATCCGAACGACCTCACGACCGTCAACAACTCCAACAACTCGGCCGACTTCGACAATCTGCAGTCGGATGCTGTGGTGGCCGCGGCTGCGGTGACTGAGTTTGGTGTCTCGGTCGCAACGGGCGTTCAGATCCTCGGCCGTGACGTCACGATCGGGGTCACGCCAAAGTTCCAGTCCGTCGAGACCTTCAACTACGCGGCGTCGGTCACGAACTTCGACGAGGATGACGCGGAGGACGATTTCGACAACGACGAGTTCCGCGACCGGGAGAGCAGCTTCAACTTCGATGTCGGCGCGGCCGTTGACCTGAACGACAACTTCACCGCGGGGCTTGCGATCAACAACCTGATCAGTGACAGCTTCGACACCGTGATCACCAGCGGCCGCCAGTTCACCTACAAGGTGGAGGCGCGACCGACCGTCGGAGCGGCCTTTCGGGGTTCAGGATTCACCCTGACGGGGGATCTTGACCTGTTGGCCACCTCTCGATTCGAAGAGGTCGACGACTCTCAATTCCTGCGCTTTGGCGCAGAGTACGACCTCGCGGGTTGGGCTCAGCTCCGGGCCGGCGCGTCCTTTGACCTCGAGAGCACCCAGGAAGACCTCTTCTCGGCAGGTCTGGGCCTTTCGCCCTTCGAGACCGTGCGCATCGACCTCGTGGGCCAATACGGCGACAACGCTGCCGGTGCGGGCATTCAGATCGCGCTGACGTTCTAGGGGGAGTGCCCCGGACCTACTGCGAGCGGTGGTTGCAGGCCTTGCTCCGAATCGAAAGCCACTGAGTTCAACGCCGGTAGCTTCCGGTGCCGGACGCTAGAGCTTGGCGCTCTTGAAGGCATCGAAGGCCTTCTTGAGGGTCTCGAGTGGGAAGGTGGCGCCCATGATCCTGTCGCTTCCCTCTTCGCCGTTCCAGCATGTGAATGGCGCGGAGCCCTCGCCCACTTCGCGCATGACCCCGCGGTAGGTGTCCGCGACGGACTTGCCCTTGGCGACGGCGTCGAGGCCTGCGATCTGCCCGAAGAGCTTCACGAAGTCCGAGTGGTTGATTCGGGCCGATTGGGCGTCGCTGACGAAGTTGATGGCTTGCACCACATCGCGATCGGCGAGTCCTTGGGAGCTGAAGCTGCGGATCCTCGAGTTGACGGCCATGGTGTCGCCGCCAAGCAAGATGAGCACGTGCGTGTCGGACGTGGCGACCTTGAGGTGCAGGCTGGAGTCACCGAGCAGCGTCTTGAACGCCGTGCGCATCTTGGCGCGCTCGTCGAAATCGAGTCGGCGAGTGTCGAACCGCACGCTGTAGTCCTCGACGAGGATCCGATCCATCATGCTCCGGATCGGAAGGGCCATTTCGAAGCCCCATGTTTCGTACTCGCACTGGGAGAGGAGTAGCGAGATGGCTTCGCGGGCACGGGTGGGATTGTCCGCGGCCAGGTAGATCGCGATGTGAGCCTTGGCGGGCTCGAATTGCATGGAGACCGCTGCGCCGGGCTGGAACGACGAAAGCATCTTTTCGATCGCCGACCCCATCTCGAGGAAGGTCTCGCCTTTCACGTAGAGCCCGTCGAGCAGTCCCCGGGCCTCTGCCTCTCCGTTCACCACATCCAACAGCGACGCGAGTTCGGCGGCAGCGGTCTCTGGGTGGAAGGCCACGAGGCTGGACAGCGGATCGGCGCGATCGACGTATTGGCTCAGCTCGTTCAGCGTGGCCGTGACGAACTCAGGGGATGAGGCTGGTGCGGACGAATCGTCCGCTGACTCACCGGTCGCCGTGCCCACGAGGCGCAGGGATACGGTGGCTTGGTCACCGTCTAGCGCGACCCCGAACGCGAGCTCTCGCGGTTCGCGCAGGGCCTCGAGGAGCGGGTCTGCGTCGAACTCGTAGAGCTCCTTCGCGGAGGTCTTTGGGCGGGACACTCGGTAGTTCTCGTTCAGGCGCGAGGCGGCTTCGTAGAGGGTTGGCGTGAGCAGCGGAATGAACGTCTCCGTGTCGAAGTGCCCGGCGATCACGCCTTCGGGCAGCTGCTGCGTCACCCTCGCCTCGCCCCTGGCGGTGGCGGGGCCGAGGTTGATGGGCTCCACGACGATGTAGCCATCCGCGACGCGCCGGGCCTTGAGGCCCCGGACCGTGAGGGCGGCGGCTGAGTTCACGACAGGGGCGTCGCCGAGTGCAGGCGCCACGACGATGAGCGCCGGGAAGAGCTCACCGGGCACGGGCGCGAAAGCGATTGCGATCGGGACGGTGCGGTCGACGCGCGAAGGGTCGATCCCTACGTTGATGAGAGGCATCGTCGCCAGGGCGCCGCTGGCGCCGAGGGTCTCGGCGATGCCTGTGGCGTTGTTGAGGCGGATGATCGCTTCCTCAAGATCCTCCAGGGACGAGCACTGGAAGTAGGCGAGGGCGTTGTTCGGGATGAACTGCGTGAGATCCAGGTTGCCCTGACGGTCGAAGGAGGCAGCGCCGCCGTTGTCGTCTGCGGAGGGAACCGATTCCACGGCCACCCCAGGGTCAGCGCCGGAGGAGGTGGCGGCCAGGGTGGCATCGGTGCCGCCCGGCGCGGACGTGTCCGGTGCCTGAGTCCCGTTCTGGGGCCCTTTTTGGATCGCGGCCGCTGCGTCCATGGGGTCCGCATCGGACCCACAAGCGCAGAGGGCGAGGGCGGCAGCAGCAACCCAGGGGTAGAAGTGGCCTCGGGGATGGGCAGGCCTGGGGCACGTCGTTGGGTCGATGGGGGAAGCCATAGCGTTCTGGGGCATCGGAGTCCGGCGCTAGATGACTGAACATCGAATGGCCCGCGGCTCCGTGGGTCCTAGAATGGGGCGATGATTCACCCCTTTGATCGCACCTGGAGGCCTTTCAATGCCCTCTGCGGGGCGCTGCTCTGCCTCATGGTCCTGACCCCATTTGCCCTGGGGCAGGAGCCCTCTGACGGCAGAGGGGAGGGCCCCGGCGCTGGTCCCGAAGGGGCCGTGCACCACGTGGTCGTCTTCCACACGAACGACGTACATGGCCAGGTGCTTCCCCGCCCGGCCACGTGGCTCAAGGATGTGAATCCAATTCCGGACTCCGGCGGATTGCCGCGCTTGGCCGCGACCCTCGGGAAGCTCCGGGACGAAGCTTCGGCCAGTGGCGCAGCGGTCGTCGTCTGCGACGGGGGCGATTGGTTCCAGGGCACCCCCGAAGGACAGATTGGCCAAGGGCTTGGGTTCCTGCGCGCCTTCGCTGCCGTGGGCCATGACGGCGCCGTGGTGGGCAACCACGAGTTCGATCACGGAGTCGATGTGCTCATCGGGCATTTGGAGGCGGCCCCGTTGCCGGCGCTGCTCGCCAACGTCCGCCAGTCGGATGGGACGCCGCTGCCCGGGACACGGGACTTCGTCTTGGTTGAGCGTGCCGGACTGCGCATCGCACTCGTTGGGCTGCTGACCACGACCACGCCGTCGATCACCCACCGACAGACCAAGGATCTTCTCTGGGAGGCGCCGGAGGAGGCCCTGGGGAGGGTTCGTGGAGAGCTGCGCGGGCTCACGGACCTTGTGATCCCCGTGACGCACATCGGTGTCGGCAGCGACCGGGCCCTCGCCCGCGCTCACCCCGATCTACCGCTGATCGTGGGAGGGCATTCGCATACGTTCCTGCGCAAAGGAGTCCGCGAAGGAAACACGCTGGTGGTGCAAACGGGCGCCAAGGCCAGCGTGATCGGACGGGTGGACCTCTGGTTGGACGCGGGTTTGGCCGTGCTGCAATCGGAGGCGAGGCACATCGACCTCTACGCCGAACCGGAGGACGGAGAGTACCGCAACGGCCGGGTGGACGAGATTTGCGATCGGCTCAGGAAGGAGGCCAGCGAGCGGATGTCGGAGGTCGTGGGCGTGCTGGGCCGCCCCCTTCAGGTGACGCGCCGGGAACTCGTGAACTCCACGAGTGGCAACTTCATTGCGGACCTGATTCGCGCGCGATCCGGCGCGGATATCGCCGTGCACAACCGCGGCGGGATTCGGACAAGCCTGCTCGCGGGACCCGTGACGCGCCGGGATCTCTTCATGCTCCTGCCCTTCGACAACCACGTGGAGACCCTGACCATGTCAGGCGCGGACGTGATCGAGCTCTTCCGTAGGTCCATCGAGAACGAGCGCAAGCGACCCTTGGAATTCAGCGGCGCGAGGCTCGTGGTGCGGCGAGTGGAGGGCAAGCCGAAGCTCGTGGAGGTGCGCGCGGGCGGTCAGCCGATCGATCCGGGGAGGTCCTACCGGCTCGCCACGAACAGCTTCCTGAGCGGCGGCGGCGACGGCTGGCAGATCCTCAGCGATCAGAAGGTGCGCGAGGTGGACTTCATGGTGCTGCGCGACATTCTGGTCGCCGCCTTTGCCGGGGGGCCGTTGACTCCCTCGAATGAACTGAGGTACGTGATCCAGCCCTGACACAGTGCCTGCTGGCCTGCCTGGGGGGCTCAGGATTGGCCTTCTTCCGCGTCGCGTTCTTTCTGGACCTCTTTGAAGCGCCCGCGGGCTGCGGCCGTGCAGAATAGCGGCCACAAAACCCGCCATGAGCCTTCGAAACGAACTGCAAGACGCCGCCGAGGCGCTTCCGAACGGGAAAGTCCGCTACGCCGCCAAAGACGGCGTCGCGCTGCTGACCCTCACCAATCCGCCCGCCAACGGGTACTCCTACCAGATGATGCGCGACATCGACGAGGCGGTCCTCCGGGCGCGCTTCGACGATTCGGTGTTCGTCGTGGTCATCGCCGGCGAAGGGGAGAAGTTCTTCTGCGCCGGCGCGGACATTTCGATGCTCGACTCCGTGACGCCGTCCTTCAAGTACGCGTTCTGCTTGCACGCCAACGAGACGATGCTGCGCCTCGAGCACACCCCAAAGCTCGTGATCGCGGCCCTCGGAGGGCACTGCGTGGGGGGCGGGCTCGAAATCGCCATGAGCGCCGACCTGCGGTATGCGCGCAAGGGATCGGGCAAGTGCGGCCTGCCCGAGGTGGCCCTGGGCGTCCTGCCCGGCACCGGCGGGACCCAGCGCCTCGCCCGGGCCGTCGGAGCCTCCCGTGCCATCGAACTGATGGCAGATGGATCCATGTTCGACTACGACCGCGCGGAGGCCCTCGGATTGATCAACGGTCAAATCGAAGCGGGGTCCGACGACGAGTTCCTCGACGTGATCCTCGAGAAGGCGCGGGGTTACTGCCCGCCGGAGAAGGCGGGCATGTCCGTGGGCTTGATCAAGCGTGCCGTGCAGAGCGGCGTCGACCTGCCTTTGGAGTCGGGCCTCGCCCTCGAGCGCGAGATGCAGCAGCGACTCTTCACGTCCGCCGACGCGAAGGAGGGCATCGCCGCCTTCGTCGAGAAGCGCAAGGCCTCCTTCAAGGGGAGCTGATTCCGTGCGCGCCGTCCATTTGGTGCAGCACGGGGGACCCGAGCAGCTCCAGCTCGTCGACATCCCGATCCCCGAGCCCCGCCCCGGCGAGGTTCGGGTTCGCGTGGCGGCGGTGTCGCTCAATCACCTCGATGTGTGGGTGCGGCGCGGCATGCCTGGGGTGGAGATCCCGATGCCCCATATCCCCGGCTGCGACGGCACCGGAACCGTCGACGCCCTGGGTGAGGGCGTGACGGCGGTTGGGGTGGGGGACCGCGTCGTGCTCGAGCCGGGCTACACGTTGGCGGACGGCCCTGAGGTCCAAGCCGGCCTTGACCACCTGGCCCCCGACTACGGCATCCGCGGTGAGCACAGTCCCGGATTCGCGGCGGAGTACGTTTGCCTGCCCGAGCGCTACGTCATGCCGCTGCCCGATGGCGTGGATCCCGTGGAGGCGGCGGCGATGCCTCTCGTCTTCCTCACCGCTTGGGGCATGCTCGTCACGCGAGCTGAGCTCAAAGAAGGGGAAACGGCGCTGATCCTGGGCTGTCTCTTATACACATCTCCGAGCCCACGAGACTA
>CAJXRJ010000431.1 GCA_913058555.1 uncultured bacterium | reverse complement strand
ACGAGATCATGCCTAGTCTCGTGGGCTCGGAGATGTGTATAAGAGACAGCCTACCGCCCCAAGTCTCGCTACGCAGGCGTCCTCGACTGGTTCGATACGCTGCGGTTGGAGTGGGGCGCGCCGCGCAGGGATGGCGCAGATCTCGGCACCTTGCACGTGGGATCCGTCGAGACCCGTCGGCGCTGGATCACTCGCTCGGTGGGAGCCTACCGGGCGGCCCAGACGATGATCGAGCTGATCGACCTTTGCACCCGCTCCGGGGCCGCCGACCAGGGCCTCTATGCTCTGCTCGAGGCTGGACTCGATGCCTTGGATACCCAGAACGCGCCCGTCCTACAGCGCCTGGGCTCCTTTGAGCTGCATCTGCTCGCCGAACTCGGCCTGCCCCCCGCCCTTCGGGTCTGCGCGGTGTGCGGCGGCGAGGCCTCGGCCGTGGAGGTGCCTGGCGCGACGGAACCGCGGGCCGCATTCTCGGCCCAGCTCGGCGGGCGCCTTTGCCCGCGCCACGCGTCCGAATCCCACCGGCAGGGCGCCCGGGTCGGAACCATGCCAACCCGCGTCCTGGAGACCGCGGCCCACTGGCTTGAAGAACCTGTCTCGGGCATGCCCGCCGGGGATGGGCCCGAAGAAGAACGGCCCATCACCGTGGGCGAGCCCCGTCACCCGTCTTACCCTCCCCCCCTGGCGGGCCTGGCAGAGCGGGTCCTCGACTTCACGGGAAGGTTTTTGGATCACCACCTAGAGACTCGACCACGCAGTCACGCACGATTCCTGGCCGCCCCCGATCGCAATCGCAGAACCGCTGGCCCCTCCTCCCGTTGAACTCCACCCGCGCGCCCCACCGACGTCTCGGCCCGATGGCCTTCTGGCTATCCCTGGCAATGCTCGCCGTGAGCTGCCGGTCCAACCGTATCGGATCGCAGAAGCCCCTCAGCCCCGAGGATGTCCCCGCCGCCATCGAGCGCGCCCGGACCCTGCCGCTACAAACAGCGGACGACAAGGAGCTCGCCAAGGTGGTCGGGGAGATGATCCGAGCGTCCAAGTCGCCGCTCGAGACGTCCGAGCGAGTCGTCGTCCGCCAACTCCTCGAGCGAAGCGCCGAAGAGCTTGGCAGACGGGGCAACCGGCCCGCGGACCTGGAGGACCTCAGCCAGGCGGAACTCCCGGCGCGCATCGCGGTGCCCGCCGGCCTCCGGGCGGCACGATTGCTCTTTCAGGACGAGGAGCGCAGCGACGCCTTCGGCCTCATACGGCGCCTCGATCAGCGCTACCCATCCCACGCACTGCGCAACGAGGCCGGGGACCTGCTGTACGAAATCGGCACCTCGTACCGCCTCGACAAGCGGCGCAAGTTCTTCCTGTTCCCCTACTCGGTCCAGGCACCCAGCGTGCTCGAGTACCTCAGCTCCGAGTACCCGACCCACGAGAAGGTGGACGATGCCCTCGTCGATCTGGCGAAGCTCTATGAGGACGATCGCCTCTTCGATATCGCCATCGACAAGCACAAGGAACTGGTGCTCTGGGCCCGGGACTCGGTGCATCGTGTGGCCAGCGAAGCAGCGATTCCGCGGCTGCGCCTCGCCGACCTCGACGGGCCCGAGTACGCCCGCGACGAGCTAGTTCAGGCTCTCAGTGAACTCGAACTCTGGATCCAAACGTACCGCCAGCACGAGCTTCGCCCAGAGGTCGACCGGACCCTCGTCGATTGCCTGCAACGCCTCGCCGACAACGATTTGGTGGTCGCCGAGTTCTACGCCCGGGTCAAGAACCCCACGGGTGCCCGCCAGCATGCCGCTCGCGGACTCGAGTTTGCGCGGCGGTCCGGCAACGAGGAGCAAGAAGCGGAGTTCCTGGCGTTCCTGGAGAGCGTCGACGAGATCGAGCGTGTCGATGCGCCACGGGTGCTTCCCACAGACCTCGACGTGCCAGACGTTTTCAACCCAGGTGGTACCGGGACGACCACACCCGGGGACCTCGCTCCGGCGTCGCGCGTCGATGCCGAGCGGCGCGAGCTGGACCGCTAGTCGCCCTTGAGCCCACCACCAGTGCCTAAGCCCATGAACGAACCGCACGCCGGAGCGCGGACTCCAATGCCACGGACGATGCCCAAGACGTTCCCCCGCGCAACCTTCCTCGGGATGCTCGCGCTGCTACTCAGCGCCTGCGGCTACCGGGCTGGACTCGCGCCGGACCTCGGGGGCGGCCGGCCCACGCGGACCATCGGCATCGAGATCTTCGGCAACGAATCCCAGCTGCCGAACATCGAGCGCCAGCTCCACGCCGCCCTAAGCGACGCAGCCCGCCGCCACACGTCGCTCGAACTCGTCTCGCCGGCGCGGGCTGACCTCGTCATCCGGGGTGCGATCGAAGGATTTCAGAGGTCCCCTGGCGCCCGAACCGGCGACAACCGCCTCGTGGAGACCCAGGAGAACGTCTTCGTCGCCGCAGAAATCGTCGACGGTGCCCGGGGCATCACGGTCGGGCGCACCCGCACCGGCGTGCGCTTCGGCACGGCGGTCGACGTCCCCGGACGTGAACCCGCCGCGCGGGACAACGCCCTGCGGAACTCCGCCGACAGGATCTTGCTAACGCTCCTTGCGGGCCTTGAGTACGGGGTAGTCCGCCCCGGGGACCCATTGTGGGCGGATGAAGAGGCCACCCAGGGGGACGTTCCCGGGGCCGAGGCGACCGATTCGGAGGCCCAAGATCCCGAGGCGGGGACTTGAAGGAATCCGGATCCGACTGAATCGCGAAGCCAAGGGGCAAGTAGGGGGACCCAAGAGAATCCGGGGCCGGCGGATGGGACCTCCGGTTACCTGGCGTAGAATCTCTTCGACAATCGGGGGCTGCGGTATCTGCACCCCCATTCCCGGGCCCTCCAGGCCCCCTGGGACGCTCGGCGCCCAGCCAAGTCCTGGAGAATCACAGCGCTCGGGTCGATAACCACACCATGGCTGAATCGCAGAATCAGGGGGACAAGGGTCGCAAGCCGCGACCGTTTGGCTCCTTCCTACTCTTCTTGACGGTGATCGTCGTCGTCCTCGTGGCGTTCAGCGGCAACGCCCTAAAGAAGGTCGAGACTTACAGCCAGGACGAGTTCCTGGCCGCCCTGGTGACGGGTCGGATCGAACGCCTCGACTTCAAAGGTCAGAACGAGATCGTTGGCACCCTCACCGGCTCGGGGGACGTCGAGGCATTCGAGACCTCCGTGGCAAGCATCGCGGAGAACGAATCCCTCTGGCGGGAGATGAAGGCCAAGGCGGACTACACGCAGGTCCAGGCCGCCAACATGCTCACCGCCATCGAGGCGGGGGAGTTCAAGCCGACGGAGGCGTGGCAGGTGACCGAGTTCCGGAAGCGATTCGGCTCCGGCGATGACTCGAAGGACGAGGGATCGTCCGATTCCGATGACGGGAGCAAAGAGTCCGACTCGGAAGCCAAGCCGGAGAAGTCCCGCCGCAGCGATCAACTCTTCGTCTTCGGCACGGCCACCGGCGACTTCGCCCGCACCGTGGCGAGCCCCCGATCGATGGGCGCCACGGGCGACCAGGCCGTCAGCCTCCAGCTGACCGAGCTCCGACCCAAGTTCGCTGAGGTCCGGGACGTGCTCATGGACAAAGGCGTCACGCCCCAGTCCTTCCACTTCGACCTGACGACCAAGGGCGGCACTCGCCATGGCCCGGCCGACGGATCGCTGGCCACCATGCTCCTGATGTGGGGTCCCTGGATCCTCATCATCATGGTGTTCCTGCTCTTCATGCGGCAGATGCGCAACCAAGGCTCAGGCGCCGGCGTGATGAGCTTCGGCCGCAGCCGCGCGCAGATGTACACGAAGGAAAACCACACTGGCGTCACGTTTGACGACGTCGCCGGAGCGCAAGAGGCCAAGGCCGAAGTGCGCGAGGTGGTCGAGTTCCTCAAGAACCCAGGCAAGTTCACCCGCATCGGTGGAAGGATCCCCCGCGGCGTCTTGCTCGTCGGCTCCCCGGGCTGCGGCAAGACCCTCCTCGCCAAGGCCATCGCCGGCGAAGCGGAGGTGCCGTTCTTCTCCATCTCCGGCTCGGACTTCGTCGAGATGTTCGTGGGCGTCGGCGCCAGCCGCGTTCGCGATCTCTTCAAGCAGGCCCGCGAGAACTCCCCGTGCATCATCTTCCTCGACGAGATCGACGCGGTCGGCCGTCGTCGCGGCAGCGGCATGGGCGGAGGTCACGATGAGCGCGAGCAGACGCTGAACGCGATCCTCGTCGAAATGGACGGATTCGCCACGGATGAGGGCATCATCGTCGTCGCCGCGACCAACCGTCCGGACGTGCTCGACCCCGCGCTACTCCGTCCCGGCCGGTTCGACCGCGAAGTCACCATCGACCTGCCCGACATGGACGGCCGCGAGGCCATCCTCGGGGTGCACCTCGCGAAGGTGAAGGCCTCGAAGGAGATCGACGTGCACGAGCTGGCGAAGGCCACCCCGGGCTACTCGGGCGCCGACCTAGCCGCCATCGTCAACGAAGCAGCGATCATGGCAGCCCTCGACAAGGGGGACGAGGTGGAAATGAACCACCTGGCTGAGGCCACAGCGAAGGTGCGCTACGGCCGCCAGAAGATCGCCCGCAACATCGAGAAGGAAGACCTCGAGATCACCTCGTATCACGAGGCCGGCCACACGATCGTCGCCGCCAAGCTCGAGGGGCAAGACTTCCCACACAAGGTCACGATCGTGCCCCGGGGCCGCGCCCTCGGCGCCACGATGATGCTGCCCGAGAAGGAGAGCTATCACACCCAGAAGAAGCGCCTCGTAGGTCGCCTGGCCGTGCTGTTCGGCGGCCGTGTCGCCGAGGAGATCTTCTGTGGGGATATCTCCGCCGGCGCCTCAGACGATATTCGCCGGGCGACGGAGCTCGTGCGAGCCATGGTCACTGAGCTCGGCATGTCCGACGCCATCGGCCCGATCAACTACGCGGATCGTCAGGGCTCCGACTTCCTGGGCACTGAGCTCATGAGCGGCAAGTGGCACTCCGAGGACACAGCCCGTGAGATCGACCAAGAGATCAAGCGCTTCATGCGTGAGGCCTACGAGCTGGCCACGAAAGTCGTCGACGCGGAGCGCGAGTCCGTCGAGCGACTGACCCAGGCCCTCTTGCTCTACGAGACCCTGGAGCGTGAGGAGATTCAGAAGCTCATCGATGGGGAATCGCCCGAGGGCCTTCGCGAGAAGACGGCCGAGGAGATCCGGGAGGAGCGCAAGGCCACTAAGGCTGCGCCTTCCCCGCGCCCCGAACCGGAGCCCGAGCCCGAAATGGGCGGTGAAAACGGCCTGTCCGGCCTCTCGCCCGCATGACCGAATCGCCGAGCCCGATTCAGGCAGTCGACGGGGGCCAGGGCGGCCGCGCAGATGCGTGGCCGCCCTGGCCCTTTAGTGCCGACGCTCCGGACGCTATTCGCAGCGACCACGCAGCCTGGCGGCCCGTCTCCCTCATGGGAGTCGTCAATGTCACCCCCGACAGCTTCTCGGACGGGGGCCGCTTCCGAGACCCCGAAGCCGCCGTGGCCCATGGCCTGCGGCTCGTGGCGGAGGGCGCGGATGTGCTCGACATCGGCGGCGAGTCCACCCGACCGGGTGCCGACCCTGTGCCTTTGGAGGAAGAGCTAGCGCGAGTGATCCCGGTGATCGAGGGCCTGAGCGCGGCCACGAAGGCACCCCTCTCCATCGACACCATGAAGTCTGAGGTGGCGATCCAGGCGGCCCGGGCCGGCGCCACGATCGTCAACGACGTAAGCGGCGGCCTCAAGGACCCCCGGATGATCCCGGCAGTGGCGGAGCTCAGGCACTCCCAGGGTCTCGACCTGCACCTGTGCCTCATGCACCTCCAAGGGGATCCAAAAACGATGCAGAGGGACCCCCACTACGACGACCCCGTGCGGGAGATCGGCGCCCACCTCTCCGGCCGCGCCCAGGCGGCCCTCGACGCGGGCATCCCGAAGAGCCGGATCGTGCTCGACCCGGGGGTGGGATTTGGCAAGCGCCTCCCCCACAACCTCAGCCTCCTCGCGGGCCTCCGGGACCTGCGAGCCCTCGGCTACCCGATCCTGCTCGGAGCCTCCCGAAAGTCCTTTATCGGGCATATCACGGGCGCCGAGGCCCCCACGGACTGGCTCGCCCAGGAACGCAAGGACATGCCGAGCGAGCGCCTCGGGGGCACGGCCGCCGCCATCGCCCTCGCCGCAGCCCACGGGGGCGCCGACATCGTTCGGGTCCACGACGTGGCCATCATGCGCGAGGCCGTCCTGGTCGCGCGCGCCATCTCGGGGGCCTTGGCAGGCCGCTGCTAGACTCAGAATCCTGCACCAGCGCCCCTCGCAAGCCCACGAATCAAGCCGCGGAAACTGACCCTCAAATCAAAGGACGACCGGCTTCACTTCGAGCCTCGACCTGACCGATCTTTAGGGAAAGGGGCGCAGAGCCGGCCGAGGATATTCTGCTCCCCACGAGTCCCGGAACATTTCATGCGCCAGCCGGCCCGCTGGCGCGCGATCATTGAATCGGGACCGGAACGCCCTCCCCCGCACGCCCCCCATGCTGTCTCTTATACACATCTCCGAGCCACGAGACTAGGCA
>CAJXRJ010000430.1 GCA_913058555.1 uncultured bacterium | reverse complement strand
GAGCTCACGGAGGCGCTCGGTGGCTTCCAGCCAGCGATCATCCCCAACGCGCACCGGAGAAGCCTCCAGCTCGGAGACCGCGCTGCGCCCCCCCTCGCCCGCCGCGCCGGACCAGTTGCCGTCGTGCAGGGCCTGCACCACGTTTCCAGCCCCGAGGACGTCGCCGAGGGCAGCCGAGTCAGCCGGCCGATCGAACAGCCCCAACAGGAACAGAATAGTCAGCTCGATCATCCGGCCCTCTCGGACCATCTGCTCTTCGAACGCACGCAAAATGCGCGCCGCGGGGGCGATGCGCTGACTGTCGCCCATGGAGACCTCGAGTGCCTCGCCAGAACTCAGCACCTCCTCGGCTGCCCTTGGGTCGCTACCCTTGTACTCGGAGAGGTAGGTCCCCAAGATCTTGAGTGTCAGCGCATGGCGGCCGGCGAGGATCGCGATCGACTCGAGGTCGGAGCCGTCAATCACTCGACTCTTGACACCCTTCGCCTCGAGCAGCTGGGTCGCAGCCGCCAATGGCAGGTCATCAAGGTTGATCTCCCAGACGGGGCGATCGGACCCCACCTCACCCTTCACGTCAGCGCCGAGCTCCGTGAGCGGCACCCGGGTGGTCACTACGCATAACCCGCCGCTCCACTCAGCGTCCGCAATTCCTCGGAGGAGCGTGTACATGTCCCGGGTCTTCAGTCCGCCGCGCCCCACTCCTTCGCCCTCCTGGAGCGGCTCCATCCCGTCGAGGAGCACGACCGACGGCTCTCGCACAATCGCATCCGCTAGGAGTCTCCCACGATCGGCCTGCGTCCCGGTCAGGTCCGCATCGAGCCCCGCCCAGCGCATGGCGTACTTCAGGAAGTCGTCGATCGAGATCGTGTCACGCCTGGTGCCTTGGCTGTAGAACGACCACGCGAACGCGGGTTGGTCCTCCGCCCGGCCGAGGGTGCAATCCGTGCCGACGCCGCGCATAGCCTCGATGGTCTCGTGCAACCAGCGCGCTGCGAGGCTGGATTTACCGACACCGCCGCTCGCAACAAGGATGACGATCCGAACATTCTCGTGCTCCAGGGCCTCGTGCAGGAAGCCGAGCTCCTCTGGGCGACCGAATATGATGGCGTCCGAGGCCTGAATTCCGTGGAAGTCGCGAGTTCGGGTGCTGGAGAAGAGCTGAGACATAGCAATGAGGCAGGCGTGCGGGTGTGGCGAGTGGCTCAATCCCTGTGGCAGGGTCGCACCTCAGATTATGCCGTGGCCATCAGGATCTGGTTCGCGCCCTGGATAGCTTTCTGTGGGCTCGATCATTGACGACGCCCCGTGTAGGATCGATGAACGGAAACGAGCGTTCGCCACGACGTTTCGCATTGTCATCATCCGACCCATGGCCTTCGACATCCGAGCTGTACTCATCGACAACGAAGGTTGCTTGGTCCACGGCAAGGGACTCCGGTTCCGAAACCATCGACTCGCGGAGCTTCAGCACTGGGTCCACTCGCATCCCGATGTCCACTTCGGCCTCGCAACCGGCCGCTCCGTCCCCTACGTCGAAGCGATGACGCAGGTCCTGGGCCTCACCAACCCGTCGAATCGCGGAGCGCCGCAAGGTCGGTCAGCGACCCCCTGCATCTGCGAAACCGGCGCGGTTCTCTACTGGCCTTGGACGGACACTCATGAGATCCTGGCCGCGCTCCCGCCGACTGACAACCTGCTTGCACACCTCGAGCAGACCCCCTTCCGGGTCGAGCTTGGGAAGGTCGCTTGCCTGAGCCTCTACCCCGAAGGAGGCTGGAGCGTCGCGAGACTGCTCAAGAAGGTGCGGTCCTTCCGGGGGATTGCGAATTTCGAGGTCTCGTCGTCCGCCGCGGCCGTGGACATCACCCCCAAGGGCATCAATAAGGGGACCGCGGTAGAGGTCATCTGCAATCGACTGGGCCTTTCCGCTGATCAGGTGCTATGCATCGGCGACTCAGGCAACGACCTCTCCATGCGCAAGACCGCAGGCTGGTTCGCGTGCCCGGCGAACGCGACGGATGAATGCAGGACAGTCTCGGACTACAGGTCGCCATTCCCGGCGACAAAAGGCGTCCTGGACATCCTCGCCCACTTCGTGGATTGACCCTCTCGCAGGTGCGCGGGCGAGCGCTAATCCCTGCCGCGCTTCCGTTGAGCAAACGTTGTGATGACCCAAACGAAGACCATGGCGATCCCGAGAATTCCCCAGCGCTGGATGACGCTCTTCTCCTGGAATACACTACCTCGGTCGACCGCAAGGTAGTTTGGGAACAACGCTACGAAGCCCTGGAGCAGCGCGAATGGCATGATCGCCATCGTCACGTATAGCACCAGCCGCTCCAGGCCCTGATGCTGCCCCTCGCGCATCCGGTAATGCGCCTCAATCGCGTCACGTGAAGCCTTCTCCTGTTCCTCGCGCGCGCGGCCGATGCGTTCGACCTCGGCTGCGTGAGCCGCTTCTACGCGAGCTTGTTCTCGTTCGAGCAGGAATCCGATGTCCTTGAGTCCGCTGCGCACGTCGGCGAGGAGCTCGTCCAGCCCGAGCACGTTGCGCAGACCGCGATAGAATCGCCGGTAGTCCCCGATGCCGCCGCAATCGGTCCCGGTAACAATGAGAAGCTGACCGATGGTGCGACGGAGGAGCTCCTCGGTCGGGGGCTTGTACCCCTCGCCGGAATGCAACTCATGCGTCTCGTACAGCATCCCGTTTCCGATCCAGGCGAGTTCGTCGACGCGTCGCTGGAGCATCGCCTGCTCCAGGATGGCCAGCGAAGCGAGCTCGCGATAAACCCCCTTGAACCTTGAGGTGGGATCGAAATCGTCGAAGGCATCTCCGTCGGACCAAACGAGCTGCGCGGTCCCCTCAATAGAAAGTCCGACGGCGCGGTTCCTCCTCGGGCGCCAGACCTCGTCGCGGGTGGCCTTCTTGTCGGTCGTCGGGAGGTAGCGCCGGTTGTACCCACGTCGTAGTCTGAACATCGTTGAATCGAAATCAAATGCGCCATCTTCCACGTCAAGTTCCACTGCCGTGATGAGATGACACGCCCGCCTATCGTCGATCAGGTCCAGCGAGGTCCCGTCGATCAGCCACTCCAACAGGGATCCGAAGCTCGCAGGCTCGAGCGGTCCCTCGGACTCCCTGACGCAGGACCAGGTTGCCTTGGCAAGCTCCTCACCGAGGCACTTCGCATGCTCGCACGGAACGTCACCCCACCTGTCGCTGATCACCGGCTCGCTATTGGGGGATCCTCGATCGGTGGTTCTAGCCGGCTTGGGGTCGGGCCGGAGCTGGTCAGAGTCTCGACGATATAGCACGATTCCGCACACGCTCCCCTGGGCTTTGGTGTGTCGCGCCGCATTGAGAACCTCCTCGACGTCATCCAGAGTCCAGCCGGCCGTCTGCACTTGACCTTGGTCGGTCTTCTCGTCGCCTGTTGCGCCGTCGCCCTTGTCGTCTCTCTCGCCACCCTTCCTGACGATCTCCCAGGCGATACTGAGAAGTGCGACCTCGGCTAGGGGGACAATGAGGTTGATCTCGACGATCCTGACTTTCCGGATTTCAGGTGAGGAGCTGCCTCCTGTCACGAAGCCAATCTGGCCGAAGTTCGTCAGAACATCCGGGGACACACGCTGTCGGATTGGTGACTTGTCCGGCTCTCCGTCGACCCCCAGAATCGCGGCCTGGAAGGCGGATTGGAGCTCGCGGATCTGCTCTTCCCCGTGAACCCGGCCATCCTTCTGCCAGAGGGCCAAGTCCTTTCGGTCCTTGCGGGTGGCCGGTACAGTCCTTTCCGCAAGTGCCTTCTCGATCGGGGTCCTGTCCAGTTTCCCTGCGTCGATCGAACTAGGCTTGAGGACGAAGAGAAACGCGCCTTCAGCACGCTTGACGGGAGGGGAGTTTTCGGGCATTCCAGCAGACTCGAGGTGGATCGATGTGCACGAGGGTCTTCCTACGGCCATGATGCCAACGGTTTTCGAATCAGATCGCTCTGAAGCTGCGGAAAAACGCTACCGCTGATCCTCTTCGACACAAGCTCGCACAGCCGGATTCGGTCGGTCGAGCCCGGAGTGTCACGCTGTACGATGGATACCGTCGCAGAGCCCGAATCGCCCTTCCCGACCCCGAGAGGCGGTTCACAACTCCGCCCCAGTCGGGGAGCCACTCCTCCGGTGGAATGCCGTTCGCTGTTGGTGCCGCATGCTCCCCGAGTCTTGCAGCTTCCTTCCTTCCTCCTGCTCTCTAAGCAGGTTCGTAACTCCGCCCCAGTCGGGGAGCCACTCCTCCCCCAGTTGAGGAAAGGCGGCCCTGACGGGGCCAAGAGGCCGGTTTCCGCAACCCGCCCGCAACGAGCGCCGTGTCCCAGAGATACGCTCGTTGTCAACTGGGTTGATCGGCACCAAGAGACCGGGTTCGAGGGCTGGTGATCGCGCATCGTAGGCTCAGAAGCGCGTGCCGTCGCCTTGGATCTCTCTGATGTCTCACTTCGCTCTGTCGCGCGCGGTTGACGACCAAGTTGCTTTGCGCCCGCCCGCGCAACGCCCGCGATCGACCCAGCCACGACGATCAAGCCGATAGCTCAGACCAGGAAATGGTAGGTGAGCATGCCCGCTGGAGATCGGCCCCCACGGTGTCGTCAGGGCGTGGGCGCACTGATGGGACAGTACGGGGACACTACGAGGGACAGCGGGTTGCCCCGCCAAGCTAGATCAATGAAACGTGATCGACACCGCGTCCGTGAAGTTGCTCGTCGCGGTGGGGTTCACGTCCCGGTGCCAGCACTGAAAGTTCCAGGTCTCGCCGGGTTGGACGGCGGTGACGCCGGTGGGCGTTGCTGCGGGCACTGCGTTCAGGTCCACGGTCATCGTGAAGCTACCTGAGACGCCCGAGTTCATCACCTGGCCGGGCCCCACAAAGCGGCCGATGCTTCCGCCGAGACACAAGGTGCCGTCGCTACCGCCCGCGCTGACGACGTTGCCTTGTGCCTGACTGGTCAGGAAGAACCCGAAAGAATTCTGCGGCAGCAGTGTCGCCGTGAGCTCCAGCGCACCGGTTGCAAGGCGCGGGTCGCCGTTCGCCAGCACGACGCCACCACAACCGGTGCTGTTCTCCACCGTCGGGCGGCAGTAGGTCTCGCCAAGAATGCTGGATTGAATACGAAATGCGCGAGAATCAGAATCCCCCACGACGACGCTTCCGTCTGGGCTGACAGCCCAAGTGTAGTCTTCGGTAACGCCGTGCACCCCGACGCCCGGGAACTGCAGCCCACCAGTCAAGGTCCACCGAAAGACGCGGGCGACTCCACCTCCGATTGCTTGTAACGTTCCAGCAGCGACCACACGACCGTCCCCGCTGATGCCGAATGCAAGTGATTGAATCCCGTTGGGCAAGCAGCCGAGGTCTTGCATTCCGCCGGCTGCGGTCCATCGGAAAGCGTGCACACGACCGTCCGCAAACCGCACGTTTCCCGCCACGATTCCCCCGTCTGCGCTCACAGCTCCCGCGGAAGAGGTGATGCCGCCGAGCTTGCCCAAGTCTTGAACACCTCCCGCTGCGGTCCAAAGAAACGCGTGCCATGACCCGTTCGCCAGCGTCGTGCTCCCCACGACGACGCCTCCATCAGCGCTGACGGCGACAGGGGTGGTCGACAAGTAACCCGGCAGCACTCCAAGGTCCTGCATTCCTCCGGCTGCGGTCCAGCGAAAGGCGCGCTGGCCGGGCCCCAGATTCCCCAAGCTTCCCACGACGGTGCTGCCGTCCGCGCTGACAGCGCTGGAGAAGGAAGCCAAATACCCCGGCAGCGTGCCAAGGTCTTGAACGCCACCGGCCGCAGTCCACCGGAAGGCATGGCCAAAGAGGCCGCTCGCAATCTCCGCCGTCCCAACCACAACGCTGCCATCTGCGCTCACGGCCTTGGCGCCAGAGAACCCAACGAATGCAGCAAGCTCTTGCATGCCGCCCGCTGCCGACCACCGGAAGGCACTGTCTCCGGAGCTTCCCACAACGACGCTGCCGTCTGCGCTCACGCCTCAAGCATGTGATTGCGTCTCCCCTGGGAGAGTCCCGAGGTCCAGTAGCCCTGCACATGTCTGTGCTCGCAACGGAGTGTAGGACAGAGCAACCATGATGATGAGGATGGCAGGCTTCATGAGGCCATCTTGGTTTCAGGCCGCCATTCCCGCAACCGCACCGACGCAAAGAGCGTCATGGGAGCCACTCCTCCCCTAGTTAGGGGTGTTCGTGCATGAAGCCCAACCGGGGATGCCGGTCCCCCATCCCCACCATGGTCAACGGGCCACCTTCTTCGACGTCGGCCGTCCGAGGTCACGCATTCGACTCAGCACGTTGCATGCAACCGCAGCTTCCGTTGGCTACGCGGACAATCTGCGTGCTCGAATGCGGCCGCCAATCACGGTCGGCAGTCGGTCAACATGTCGGGATCCTATCGGTCGTCACGATGTCGTTCAGCCTCGGGCGGATTCTTGGGACACAGCGAGTTTGACAGGTCCGCCCACATCACCGGAACGTCACGCTCACCGCGTCCGTGAAGTTGCTCGTCGGCCCCGGGTTCACATCCCGGTGCCATGCTTGGAAGTTCCAGGTCTCGCCGGCCTGGACAGCCACAACGCCCGTGGGGGTGG
>CAJXRJ010000429.1 GCA_913058555.1 uncultured bacterium | reverse complement strand
TACACACTGCATATCGTCGGCAGCGTCAGATGTGTATAAGAGACAGCTTCAAACCGGAGCGAGTGCCCCGGTTTGGAGGCGCGCTGCATTCGTTTCAGTGACTTTCGTTCCGAAGCAAGGCGTTCGAGGCGCCGTGCGCAGCCGTGTTCCAGCGCAGGATTCGGCGGCGCCGCAGCCCCGCGACAGGTGCGAAACCAATGCGGCGAGATTCTAAATGAGGGCACTAGCCATAGAGGCCACCCTTCGGTTTCTGCGGGCGGCCGTTGGTTGTGTCGCCAGGGCCCTGCCGAGCCTCGAACAGCGAGCAGGGGGATCCCGAGGTCTCCAGGACGACTGCCGCTGGCCAGGTTTGGCATTCGAAACCGTAGGCGCGGCAGCCCCTGGGGCGTTTCGGCTTCCAGGTGCTGTAGAGATGGCGACAGCCCGTACAGAGAGAGAGGGGGCGTGAAGCCTCCTTCCTTGCCCCTCGGCGGGGGCCCGGCCCGCGTGGGCCGCCTCTGTTGGAGTCGCGCATGGGGATTCTCTCTTGGATGGGGGAATGGGATCCGGGCCCCGTCCGACTACGATATCGGCTGGGCCCGGGACTTCCTGGACCCCCACCGCACGAGAGAAATGGCCGATATCGACGTCGCAATCCTGCGCTCGCGCGCCCTGGACGGGGACTCCGAGGCCCAGTTCGAGCTAGCGCACTGCTATGCCGAGGGCACCGGTGTGCGGGAGAGTGCATCCACGGCGTTTCGTTGGTTCGACAGGGCCGCCAAGACGGGGCACCTGGAGGCGATGGCCGCCATGGCCCGCTGCTTCGATTTCGGCCTCGGAACGGACGAGGACGACCATCAGGCCCTGTTCTGGTACGAAAAGGCGCTCGCGGCCGGGTCTGACGACGTCCATTCGGACCTTGGGCAGCTCCTCTGCGAGGAGGACAGCACCGTGCGTAATGTGCCCCGGGCGATCGAGGTCCTGAAGGAGGGCTGGGAGCGATTCGAAGACCCGGTTTGCGCCGGGGTCCTGGCCGAGGTCTACGAGGATGAGCTCGGCGACGAGGCTGGCTCGCTCGAATGGGCGAGGACGGCGGCGGAGGCCGGGGATTCGGCGGCGATGGTGACCCTTGGGTACCGGCACCGATTCGGGGACGGGGTGCCGCTGGACCTGAAGGAGATGTTGCGTTGGTACCGCAGGAGCGCGGCTCTCGGCGATGCGACGGCGCTTGCCAACCTCGCGATCTGCTACCAGAACGGTGAGGGGGTCACCCAGAACTCCGAAAAGGCCCACGCCCTGCGCGTGCAGGCCGCTGATCTGGGGCACATGGGCTCCAAGATCTGGCTGGCTTTCGCGTGGATCGACGGGACGGGCTGCGAGAAGGACCCCGACCGTGGCCGCGCCGAGCTCGAAGAGCTGAGCGCCACCGACGCCGAGGTGGCCCACGACCTGGCCGACCGGTTGATCGACGGGCCGGGCCTCGAGCGTGACATTCCTGCGGGGCTGCGATGGATGCGGCAAGCGGCTGACAGCGGCTACTCGCCGGCGATGACCTATCTCGGCACGCTCTACTGGTACGGACGCCACGTGGACCTGGACCGGGCCCGGGCCGTGGAACTCTACACCCAGGCTCTGAACCTTGGGGATCCCCACAGCTCAGCGAACCTCGGCTTCGCGTACTTCGAAGGGGCCGAGGTGAAGAAGGACTCCGAGCGGGCGATCCGCCTGCTCACGGCCGCCGCTGAAGCGGGCCACGCGGACGCGGCCCTCTGGCTCGCGGTGCGCTACCTCAATGGGAAGGAGGGCCTTCCGCGGGACGACGCAGAGGCCGTGCGGCTCCTGGAGGAGTGCTCGACAAAGGAAGAGGACGGCGACGCCCTTTTCACCCTGGCGGAGCTCGTGCGGGATGGACGGGGCACGAAGAAGAACCTCGAGCGGGCCCTCGAGCTCTTTGAACTCGCTTCCATCAACGGCCGCGACACTCGCGTGGAACGGGCCACGATCCGGCGAGCCCTTCGGGCTGGCTAGCTTTGGGCGCCACTCCAGAGGGCCGCAAGCCGTGCCCATGTGGGGCCGGCCGTGTGCTCGCAGCGTGCTGCGCGCCTTATCACGGCGGGCTGGAAGCGCCGGACGCCGAGACCCTGATGCGTTCACGGTTCACGGCCTTTGCGGTTCGTGACTGGGCCTATCTCTGGCGCACGCTCCATCCGGACCATGTGGACCGTCGCGGCGAATTTGCGAAGTGGTCGCGCGGAGCGGCCGCCGGCGCCCAGGGGGCATCGTTCCGCTCGCTTCAGATACTGGACGTGGCGCCCGCGGACGGCGAGGGGTTGGCCCATGTGCTGTTCATGGCGGAGGTCTTCGTGGGATCCCAGGACGTTTCGTTCCTGGAACACAGCCGTTTTGCAAGGGACGGCGCCGGCTGGCGCTACCTCGACGGGCGCACGCTCGAACGAGGCCGAATGAACGGCCCTTTAGAGTTCATGACCTTCGCGCGATTCGAGGGCCTGTACGGGAGCTAGTTCGCAGGGGAGGCCGCACTCCAGCGGGGGCGGGCGGTGTATAACGCCGGGCCTATTCTTGGCCGTTTTCCCATCAGCCCCCGACCCGCGCCGATGACTCTCCTCACCAGTCTCAGCCTCCTATCCTTCGCACTCACCGGTGCCCCCGACGAGGGCATGTGGACTTTCGACAATCCGCCCGTGGGAGCGATCGAAGCGCGTTACGGCGTCAAGGTCACCCCGGAGTGGCTGGAGCACGTTCAAAAGTCGGCGGTGCGCGTCTCGACCGGCGGCTCCGGTTCGATCGTCTCTGCCGACGGCCTCGTGATGACGAACCATCACGTGGCTTCCGACATCCTCGAGAAGCTCTCGACGTCGGAGAGGAACCTCCTGAGCGACGGCTTCTGGGCGAAGACGCTCAGCGACGAGGTTTCTTGCCCCGACCTTCACGTCGATGTGCTGTGGAGCATCAATGACGTCACGGGCCGGATCGAAGAGGCGACGAAGGGGCTCGATCCTGCGGAGGCCGGTGCGGCCCGGCTGTCGGCCATGACGGCGATCGAGGACGAGGCGAAGGAGGCTACGGGCCTTCACGCGGAGCTTGTGACGCTCTACCAAGGTGGCCGGTTCCACCTCTATCTCTACAAGCGCTTTGAGGACGTGCGCCTGGTCTTTGCACCCGAGAAGCAGATCGCTTTCTTCGGCGGTGACAACGACAACTTCGAGTACCCGCGTTACTGCCTCGACGCGACGTTCCTGCGCATCTACGAGGACGACAAGCCCCTCGCCGCCGAGCACTTCCTTCAGTGGAGCGCCGACGGCGCCGCCGACGGCGAGTGCACGTTCGTCGTGGGCCACCCCGGCCGCACCCAGCGCCTCAACACGGTCGCTCACCTCGAGTACTTCCGCGATCACCAGGTGCCTTCTTCGATGGCATCGCTGATGCGCGCCGAAGTGCTCATGAACATCTTCTCCCAGGAGAGCGCCGAGAACGCGCGCATCGCGGAGAACCAGCTCTTCGGCATCCAGAACAGCCGCAAGGTCTACGTCGGCCGCATGTCGGGCCTGCTTGACCCCGCAGTCTTCGCCGCCAAACGCGCCGAGGAAGCTCGCTTGCGTGCCGCCGTCAACGCGAACCCGGAGTGGAAGGCCAAGTGGGGCACCGCTTGGGATGAAATCGCCCAGGCGCAGGACGCGATCATCTCCTTCCGCGACCGCTACAACGCCATGGGAGGCGGCGGTCTCGGCCTCGGCCCGCAGACGGCTGGATTCGCGGGCCTCATCGTGCGCCTTGCGGACGAGCTGCAGAAGCCCAGCCAGGACCGTCTCCGTGAGTACGGCGACGCGGCCCTCCCCGGCCTCTACCAGCAGCTCTACTCCCCGGCGCCGATCTACCCCGACTTCGAGATCTTCCAGCTCGAATGGGCCCTCGCGAACATGGCTGAGCAGCTTGGCGGCGACGATGAACTCGTGGTCACCGCCCTGGCCGGCAAGTCCCCCCGCGCCCGCGCGGAGGAGCTGATCCTCGGCACCAAGCTCATGGACATCGCCGAGCGCAAGCGTCTCGCCGAGGGCGGCATCGAGGCCGTCAACGCCTCGGATGATCCGCTGATCGCCCTCATGCGCGCGCTCGATCCCCATTCGCGTGCACTGCGCAAGCGCTACGAGGACGAGGTTCAGGCGCTTGAACGCGCTGCCTACGGCAAGATCGCCGCCGCCCGCTTCGCGGTCCTCGGGGACACCGTCTACCCGGACGCCACATTCACCCTGCGCCTTTCCTACGGCAAGGTCGCGGGCTACCAGGACGGCGAATCCAAGATCGCGCCCTTCACCAACTTCGGCGGCGTCTACTCCAAGGCCCGCGAGCGCGCCGGCGAAGAGTGGTACACCCTGCCCAAGTCGTGGCTCCAAGCCGCCACCACGATCGACCCGTCGACCGAGTTCAACCTCGTCACCGACCACGACATCATCGGCGGCAACTCAGGCTCGCCCATGGTCAACGCCAAGGGCGAGGTCGTCGGCCTCATCTTCGACGGCAACATCCACAGCCTCATCGGCAACTACGCCTACTCGGACGTCAAGGCCCGCTCGGTGTCCGTCGACAGCCGCGGCATCCTCGGCGCCCTGCGCGACGTCTACGGCGCCACCCGCCTCGTGAACGAGCTCTCGGGCAAGTAGCCAGGCCACAGCCCGCGCTCGCGCGCAGAGCAAGGGACCCCATCGGCCGCGGCCGGTGGGGTCCCTCATTTTTTGGATCACTAGCGCATTCCATCCCGCATTGAGCGCGCTCGTCACGTTCGACGTGGCCAGGTCCCGTGGATGAGGGTGGCGCGGGAGCATCAGGTCGGGCTGCTGTGCGGTTGCGCACGTAGCGAGAGCGGAAGGTAGCCACCACGAACGGATCTGCAGGTTGAAGGACTCGCGGGGACCTTGCCCGGGGGGCACAGTTCTTGCGCCTGAACGACGCCGCGCACGGCGCGCGGCATTCGGTGACAAGCTCCTTCCCGCTCGTGACCCATCCCGACTTCAAGCGGCGATAGCCGTACTCCCAGACCCAACCGATGATCGACCGAATGGCTCGCAGCTTTTTCGTCGCGGCACTGCCACTGTGCGCAGCGCCTGCTTCGTTTTCCCAGTCACTCTTCCAGGCTCCTGAAGAGCTGACGCTTTCCCTTTCACAGTCCGGCGACAAATTCGTGGCCGTTGACATAGATCATGATGGGAACGAGGACTTCGTGATCCTCCACCCGCCAGCGTCCGGAGTGCGCGTGCTCTTGGGTAGCGGAGATGGAACGTTCGCTGATCCCTACGACATCGCCCTCGGTGATGGAATGCCCATCGCCATCGCGAGTGCGGACTTCAACCTCGACGGGCGGGATGACTTGGCCGTCAGTCTGGCCGGTACACCCGGGAGAATCGTCTGGCTCGAGAACACGGGTTCGTCGAGTCCAACGCTTCGGATCGTGGACAACTCGTCCGGCCTCGCTCGCGAACTCATTCCCGCGGACGTCGACGGGGACGGTGACCTTGACCTGGTCGCCCAGTTCTCACCCGAAGGTGTGGTTTCGTACCTCAACCAAGGTGGCTTCTTCTTCGGCTTCCCGTTCCCCGCGACGATCGAATCCGTAGACGACACGCTGTGCGCCGACCTGGACGGTGATGGTCGCAGCGACGTCATTTATGCGGTCAACGATTTCGCGATTCCAAACCCTCAGCTCTCTTGGAACGTCGCGCTCGGGGTGGGCATGGGCGGCTTCCAGGCCGGGTTCGAATTCTTGCCGATGGGGCTCGATGCCGTGAGTGCGTTGCGGGCCTCCGACCTGGATGGGGACGGGGACCAAGACCTGGCTCTGTTCCTTGGGGGAACGGGCGAGCTGAAGTTGCTCGAATCCGTGGGGCCCCTTAGCTACGCCGCGGCGATCACTCTCCCGATTCAGGGCTTCCAGACGACTGTCGCCCCGAGCCTTGTGGATGTCGATGGCGACGGTTTGGACGACGTGGTCTACAGCGCCTTAGACCCCTTGCTCTTCGAGCAGCAGATCCTGTGGCGCCGCAACTTGGGCGGCTTCAGCTTTGGGGGTGCAGAGATCGCGCTCAGCGGGACGCACGTCCGGGAGCCGCTGTTCGCAGATATGAGTGGGGATAGCGTCCCCGAGGTGTTTGCTTACGATTCGGAGCTGCAGCTCTTCAGTGCTTCAGGGCCGGGAGCGAGCCCGCGTTTCACCGACAGCGTTCGGCTCACGACGAACCCCAGCGATCTCTTTGGCCACATCCTGGCCGACGTCGACTCGGACGGCGATCTGGACATCCTGAGCCAGGGTGGCCAGGCGGAGCGAGTCACTTGGTTTGAGAACCGAGGTGACCTTTGCTTTGAGGATGCCGAGGTGCTGACGGACCATGTCGCGCGCGCGACCATCGTTGGGACGGGGGATTTTGATGGCAACGGTGAGTTGGACCTCCTCTACCAGCGTTTCGTCCAAAGCAACCAGGGCGGCACGTTCGAGCTTCTTATCAGCTATGCCACCTCACCCAAGGTCTACGCGCCGACCGAGGTGATCGCCACCATCGGTGGTGTCCTGATCAATACGGCGATCGAAGATGCCGATGGGGACGGCGATCTCGACGTCTTGGTGGTCGCTCCGGGGGGGGCTGGGATACAGGCTGTCTC
>CAJXRJ010000428.1 GCA_913058555.1 uncultured bacterium | reverse complement strand
CTCCCGCAAGGTCCTTGCCGTCGGTGGACGTCGCCGCCTTCGCCTTGGCGACGAGGGATTCGGGGGAGCTGTCGGTGGTGGAGAGGACGAATTTCAGCGAGCCGTGCTCCCGCAGGGCCTTCGTGATCCGGCGCGTGTCGACGCCATCGATCGCGACGACGCCCCGGCGCTTGAGCCACTCGTCCAAGCGCTCGGTGGCCCGGTGGTTGGACGAGATTTCGGATAGCTCGCGGATGACGAACGCTTCGGCCCAGCACCGCGAAGACTCCATGTCTTCATCGGCGACGCCGTAGTTTCCGATCTGCGGGTACGTCATGACGACCCCCTGTCCCGCGTAGGAAGGATCCGTGAGGATCTCCTGGTACCCGGTCATGGCGGTGTTGAACACGAGGTCGCCCGTGGCCTCCCCATCCGCGCCGATCGAACGCCCCTCGAGGACGAGTCCGTTTTCGAGGGCGAGCCAGGCACGTCCTTGGGAAGCCGACGGGTCGTTGCTGTTTGATTGCGCGCTCATGGGATCGATGGGGTCGAATCTGGGGAGCCCGACGCGGCATGCGTTCGGGTGGGGTCTTGTGCCGGTGAGTCGGCGGCTCGCGCGGCCGTTTGCACGACCAGGCGATTGATCTGGGCGGCGGCGAATCCAGCGCCGAATCCGTTGTCGATGTTGACGACGGTGACGCCAGAGGCGCAGGAGTTGAGCATGCCCAGGAGGGCGCTCAGTCCACCGAAACTGGCGCCGTAGCCGACGGAGGTCGGCACCGCGATCACAGGGCGATCCACAAGGCCGCCCACGACGCTCGGGAGCGCACCCTCCATGCCGGCGGCGACGACGATCGCGTTGGCCTCGCGGATACGCGGCGCGACGTCCAGTATGCGGTGCAGTCCAGCCACGCCGACGTCGACGAACTCTTCCACGTGGGCCCCTAGGAAGCGGGCCGTGACGGCGGCTTCTTGGGCCACGGCACCGTCGCTCGTTCCCGCGCTGATCACTGCAACGAGACCCGTGCCGGGTGCGTCCGGCCCGAGGGACGCGGTGCGCGCCCTTGCGTGGCAACGCAATCCAGCGGCCGGGTCATTGTCGAACTTGGTTTGCAGCGCCGCGAAGGCCTCTTCCGAGACGCGCGTCGCGAGCACGCGCCCATGGGCCCCATGGAGCGCCGCCATCACGTCGACGATTTCGGCCGGCGTCTTGCCGCCGCCGAAGACGATCTCCGGGTGCCCGCACCGGGCTTCCCGATCGAGGTCGAGGGTGGAGTGGGGGAGCGCGGCGGCATGCGCCCCGCGGCCCCACGCAAGGATCCTCTCGGCGCCCTCCCCGGGCTCCGTCGTTCCGGCCTGAATGGCGGCCAGGAGTGCGCTTAGCTTGTTCGCGTCCAAAGTGGCGGGATTCTACCTGCCGGATGGCCTACCTGGGAGCTGCGTCTAGGGCTAGATCGGCGGTTAGGCCACTTTCTAGCCTCTTCCATCCGAGCCCGGCGATCATGACCGCGTTGTCGGTGCAGTAAGCGGGCGACGGGAAGAAGGATCGGATCCCAGCGTCCTTGGCTCGGGTTGCCATCATTTCCCGCAGGCGCCGGTTGCAGGCGACCCCCCCGGCCACGAGGACCTGGCCGGCGCCGCGCATCTTGGCGGCGCGCAGGGTCTGGGTGACCAAGCTGTCGCACACGGCTTCTTGGAAGCTGGCTGCGATGTCGGCCCGGTCTGCGATGTCCTCGGGGGCCGGCGTCGGCTGGAGGGCGTCGCCGCCGCGGACGTGGTAGAGGACCGCGGTCTTGAGCCCGCTGAAGGAGAAACCGATCTGCTTGGCCCCGTCGGGGAGCGGCTTGGGCGAGTAGCGGCGGAAGTGGATGGCCTTGGGGTTGCCCTCCTCCGCGAGGCGCGACACCGACGGGCCGCCGGGGTACTCGAGACCGAGAATCCATGCGACCTTGTCGAAGGCCTCGCCCGCGGCATCGTCGAGGGTGGACACGATCGGCGACATGTCCAGGGGCGACCGGACGTCGTAGAGCGCCGTATGCCCGCCCGAAACCACGAGCGCAATGCACGGGTACTCGACGGACTCGGGGGCCTCCATGGTCGCGGCGTAGACGTGGGCCTCGATGTGATGAACGTCCACTAGGGGCAATCCACGGGTCCAAGCCAGGGCCTTGGCGGTGGAGACGCCCACGAGCAGCGATCCGATCAGGCCTGGCCGGGCCGTGACCGCGATGGCGGAGAGGTCATCGAATCCAACGCCGGCGCCGCTGAGGGCTTCGTCCACGGCGGGCAGAATGGCCTCTAGGTGGGACCGGCCAGCCACTTCGGGCACCACGCCGCCGAACTCCGCGTGGATCGCGGCCTGGCTCTTCACCACGTTCGAGAGGACCTCGGTCCCCCCCGCCACGACGGCAGCTGCCGTTTCATCGCAGGAAGACTCGATCCCGAGCACCAGGCCCTTCGTTTCTATGTCTGGCTCGGCCATGGCGGAGAGTCTCGCCTGTCAGCGGGATTCTGCAAGGCGTGGCCCGGGGGATTCCCCACGCAGGATGGCGATGGCCGCCTCGAGCTGGGGGTCCCGCGGCGGCTCGGGGAGGATCGACTCGTCGGAATCAGCCTCCCACTCGAGGAGGGCCGTCAGTGCGGAAGGGGGTGGGTCGTAGCGAGCGATCCAAACGTGCAGCGAGCGACGACGGGCTTCGTCGATGGAGACGGTCAGGTCGGGCAGGATGCCGTAGTCCCGGTCGGGGTCGGAGGAGCGCTCGAAGTTGCGGTGGCTTGGCGAGTAGAAGTACGCGCTCGTGACTTTCGCGCGGCTTCCGAACGCCGGGAAAGATCGTGTCGTTTGCAGCATGCCCTTGCCGAAGGTGGCTTCGCCGACCACCACGGCGGCGCGGTAGTCCTGGAGCGCGCCCGCAAAGACTTCGCTCGCGCTCGCGGAATCACCGTTCACGAGGACCACGACTCCGAGTCCCTTGAAGAGCGGGTTGATGTCGTCCGCGAGATGGGCTTCGTTGTGAATGCGGCCCTCCGATGAGACGATCACGCCCTTGTCGAGGAATCGGCCGGCCATCTCCACGGCGGCGTCCAAGACGCCGCCGTAGTTGAAACGGAAGTCGAGGATGACCGATTCGGCGCCTTGATCCCTCAGCCGCGTGAGTTCCCGGTCGAACTCGCGTGACGTGTTGTTCGTGAACGAACGCACGGCGAGGTAGCCCACGCCGGGTTCACCCTCGATCATGCCCACGTGGCGCACCGTGGGGTCCACCAGCAATTCGGGCTCGATCACAAGGTCCCGCGTCTCTCCGTCGAGTCCCACGACGCGCACGTTGACGAACTTCCGCCCCTTCGGCGCCAACCGCTCACGCAGCTCGGTTCCGTTGAGTCCCGCGATGGCCTCGCCGTCGATCTCGACGAAGCGATCGCCGACGCGCACACCGGCCTTCACGGCCGGGGATCCGTCGACCGGAAACAGGATTTGAGCGTCGCTGGTCGGCGGCTTGAACACGACACCGATGCCGCGGAAGTCCCCATCGATCTCGCGCCGGGCACGCTCGGCGTCGCCGCGGTCGTGGTACCGCGAATAGTCATCGAGTCCATCGAGCATGCCGTGCAGGGCTCGCTCGCTGAGCTCGGTGGGCGATAGCTCCCGCACGAAATGCGATGCGGCGAAAGCGGACACCGCCTCGAACTCAGCCGTGGCTTCATTGACGGGCTCGGGGATCAGGGTGAACCCGATCAGGAGAAGCAGCATCCCAGCCGTCATGCCCAATGAGAAGAGCGCGACCGCGGTTGCGCCGGCGACTTCGGCTGGATCGGGCCTTGCCTCACTCGGTTCGGTGCGCCGGTTGATCGGTGCGGTGGTGGAAGGCTCGGGTGGAGGCTGCGGCTCGCTCATGGCCCCATCCTATTCGCTCAGGGCCCCAAGCACACCGCGCGACCCCCGTTGGATGCGGGAGCCGCGCGGTAAAGGTTGCGACCGGATGGGAAGGGCTCCTAGGACGCGCCGAGCTCTTGAAGGGCCTTTGCGGCCTCTTCGTCGTTGGGTGCGACCCCGTGCCAACCGGGCTGGTTCTCCATGAAAGAGACCCCCTTGCCGATGAGCGTTTCGAGGATCAGGGCGCTTGGGCGCTCGGTCTCTTCGCGGGCCGCCACAAGCGCCGCGTCAATCGCGTCGATGTCATGGCCGTCCACGTCGACGGCGTGCCAGCCGAAGGCTTCGTACTTGGCGCGTAGGTCCCGCACGTCCATGACATCGCGCATGTAGCCGTCGATCTGGACGTTGTTGAAGTCGACCATCACGGTCAAGTTCGAGGCGCCGTAGTGGGCGGCCGCGGTGGCGGCTTCCCAGATCTGCCCCTCTTGGCTCTCACCATCGCTCGACGCGCTGTAGACGCGCGTATCCCAGCCGTTTTGCTTGGCCGCGAGGGCCATGCCGAGGGACACCGACAAGCTGTTGCCCAGGCTGCCCGTGGAGAAGTCGATGCCGAGGTCGTGGTTCCTGTGGGGGTGTCCCTGCAGCGGCGAACCGAACTTGCGGAACGTCAGCAGCGCGTCCCTGTCGATCAGGCCCTTTTGGGCGAGGAGCGAGTAGTAGCCGGCGCACGTGTGCCCATTGCCGAGCACGAACCGGTCGCGATCAGGGGCGTGGCGGTTGGAAGCGTCGAGGTTCAAGTGCTCCATGAAGAGCGTCGCCATGAAGTCCGCCATGCCCAGCGGCCCGCCCGGGTGCCCGCACGCGGCGGCGTGCACCATGCGAATCGTGTCGATGCGCACCTGGTTGGCGGCCGCTGCGATCTCGTCGCGTCTTGTGGTTTCAAGTGCCATCGTTAAACGCTCCCCGCCGTCTTCGCCTTGCGTTGCATGAGTTCCTTCGCGCGTGCCGCGATGCCGTTTGAATCGAGGCCGTAATGGGCCAGCAGTTCGTCGCCGGTGCCGCTTTGGCCGAATGAATCGTCCATGGCGCACATGGCCATGGGGACCGGGTGGGAGAGCACTACCGACTGCGCAACGGCGTCGCCGAGCCCGCCGTTTTGTTGATGCTCTTCGGCGGTCAGAATCGCGCCGCAGTCCCGTGCCGCAGCGGCGACCGCGCCATGGTCGAACGGTTTGATCGTGGCCATGTTCAGGACACGTGCTTGGATACCGTCCTGGGCAAGAAGCTCCGCGGCTTGCATCGAAGCGGACACCGTCACGCCCATACAAATGATGGCGAGATCGTGTCCTTCGCGCAGCATCGCTGCTTTGCCGAACTGGAACTTGTAGTTCTCCGCGAACACGATCGGAGTCGCGCCGCGCGAGAGTCGCACGTACACCGGGCCGTTGATCTCGGCTGCAGCGTGGATGCACTGTTTGGCTTCCACTGAATCGGCGGGAACCATCACATGCATGTTCGGGATGACGCGCATGAGCGTGACGTCCTCGAGCATCTGGTGGGACTTGCCGTCCTCGCCGACCGTGAGGCCGGCGTGGGTCGCGCAGATCTTGACGTTCAAGTCCGGCACGCAGACGCTCTGTCGGATCTGTTCAAACGCCTTGCCGGTGGCAAACATCGCGAATGAACTCGCGAAGGCGACTTTGCCCTGGGAGGCCAGACCCGCAGCGACGCCAATCATGTTGGCTTCGGCGACGCCCATGTTGAGGAACCGATCGGGATGGGCCTTCCCGAACGCCTTGGTTTTGGTCGATCCGGAGAGGTCGGCGTCGAGGACGACTACGTCGGGGTTCGTGGCCCCGAGCTCCAGGAGCGCTTCGCCGTAGGCGTTGCGCGTTGCGACTTTCTTGGGGGGGGATTCTGCGCTGAGGGGCGCGAGATCAGGAGGAGCGCTCATGGGCCTAGTTTGCCGATCGAGACCCCCCGTTGCTCGGCCCTTTCTCGATGCCGCAGCCCAGTCACGGCGCGATTCGGCCACCCAGGGGCCCAGGCGCGCCCCGGGGCCACGGAAATCGTGCGGGGGCGGAATTCGGGTGTAGGAGGGCTCCAGAGTCTCCGATGGAGGACATAGGGGCCTCAAACCGACCGCAGCACTCGACGTCAGCGGCCCTTTCACTAGTCTAAAGGCGTGTTCATCTTCGGGCACGCCATGTGCAGGAGCATGGGTTCGGCCCGCCAACCGACCCATCCGAAGCCGAATTTTCCTCGCAGGAAGACCCCATGCAGCTGAATCCGAAATCACGCGCCCTTGGCGCCCTGCTTGTCTGTGCTCTCCTCTCCCCCGCGGCCGGCGCGGCTCAATCGCCCAAGAGCGGCACCCAGCGGGGCAAGGCCAAGCGCTCGGCGGTGGAAGTCATCCGAGCGACGTTCAAGCGCCTGGATAGCGACAGCAACGGCTCGGTGAGCCCCGCTGAGGTCGGCGCGACAAAGATCCGGATCTCGGGCGCGACCTTCGCCAAGCACGACGCGGACCAGAGCAAGGAGCTCGACACCGACGAGTTCGTTGTGCTCTATCAGGACCTCCTCACCCAGGCGAAGCGTCCCATTCCGTCGGAGCTCAGGGCGGAAGTCGCCCGTATCCAAACGCGTCGGCGGGCCCAGGAAGAGGCGGCCAAGAAGAGGGCTCAGGATGCCGCGAAGGGAAGCGCCGCCCCAAAAGCGGCCGGTACACCCAAGGGCACGACTCCGGCAGCGGTCCCCGGTGCGAAGCCGGGCCCCAAGGCAGCCAAGCAGCCTGCCGTGCCC
>CAJXRJ010000427.1 GCA_913058555.1 uncultured bacterium | reverse complement strand
ACGAGATCATGCCTAGTCTCGTGGGCTCGGAGATGTGTATAAGAGACAGCACAAGGAGCACTCCGCCCATGGTCCGTAGCCATCGTTGGGGGCGAGTGCCCTTGCCGGCGAATGGGGGGGCGAATGCCTGGGGCTGGGCCAGCGAGTGAGACTGCGTCATTTGGGAGTGGTCGATTTCGTGTCCTTAGCATCAGTGTCCCTGGCGTCAGTTCCCTTGTCGCTGGGCTCTTCGTCCTCGATCTCGTCGTCGCCGCCGTAGCCGAGGCCCTTGAGGGCGGCGACATCGGGGGCCTTCGAGCCGCTTCCCGGGGGCTCCACGTCCATGGCGCGGCGATCCTTGAGGTAAGCGAGGAGGGCCTTGGCACGGTCGTGGCCCGGGGCATAGAGGTTCTGAAGCTCTTGGGGGTCTTTCAGAAGGTCATATAGCTGTGACCGCTCCGGGTTGCTCTCGTGCCAGATGAGTTTCCATCTTCCGTCGCAAGCCATGAACAGATTGTCGTGCTGGAAGGGCGGCAGGACCTGTTCGGACGGTGCGTGCACGTCGTAGTCGTTGAGGGCGTCTGCGTAGGCCACCCGGGGGGTGTTCTCGGTCCCGCCGTTCATCAGAGCGACCAGGGAATCGCCCTCCACGGGGTTTCGCATGGGCAGGGCGAGGGACTCCATGATCGTCGGGACCACGTCGATGGTGCGTACCTGGGCATCCACGGTGCCTCCGCTGGCGCCCCCAGGGACCCGCACGATGAGCGGTACCCGCACACACCAGTCATAGAGCAGGCGGTGCTTCATCCAGCCGTGGCGTTCGTAGCCGTCCCTGAGGCCCTGGCCGTGGTCAGCGGTGATCACGATGATCGTGTTCTCGTCCTGGCCATTCTCCTTGAGCCAGGCGCGGACCCGCGCGATCTGCATGTCCATGAAGGCGAGCTCGGGGTCGTACATCGCTTCGCGCCACTGGATTTTGCCTTCCATTCCCAGGCGCGTCCCGGGGGCGGGGTACTCAAGGCCGTAGCGTTCCATGAAGGAATCCGGCGGCACGATGGAGTAATCGTGCACGTCGAACATGTGCATCCACATGCACCAAGGCCCTTCGGTGCCGTTGGCCTCGAGCCACTCCAGGGCGGAGTCGGTGGTGAAGTCCCCGCGCCGCTGGGTGTGGGTCTTGCCCTTCGAGTCCCAGAGCGTCTTGTGGCTTTGCTGCTTCGTGAGGTCGAGGTTCTCGAGGTCCACCCCGGATTCGAAGTCGTCGAATCCTTGGTCGAGTCCGTAGTGCTCGGACACGGGATAGGAGCTCACGCGAGCGGCGGTGGCGTAGTCGAACCCCTTGAGCATCTCCGGCAGGGTGTCCACGGCCTCCTTGAGCTGGTGGCTGACCTTGGGGCTGTAGAACACGCGCATCCCGTGGGCGTAGTTGTTCAGCCCGGTGAGGATCGACGAGTGCGACATGGGCGTGATGCCCGCCGTGGAGATGGCGCGATCGAATCGGACGCCCTGGGCTGCGATGTCGTCGATAGCCGGTGTCAAGCCAGGCTGGCCGCCGTAGCAGCTGATGCGATCGGGCCGTGTGGTATCCAGGGTGATCACGAGCACGTTCATCCCCGTGCCTGGGGTGTCTCCACCGCCGCAGCCTGCGCCGATCCCGAAGACACCCGTGAGCACGGCGCCCAAGGTCAGGGCTTGGGTTGTGCGGGCTTTCCTGCTGATGTTCATGGTTCGTCTATCGGGGAGTATTCGCGACGTGGCCGTAGGTCCTTAGGTAGCGATCGATCTCGTCCGAGGGGGGAAGGTCGTCCCCCCTCAGGGTACGCAGAATCCAGTCGCCTTCCGTACTGGTCATGCGATTGATCCCGCCGACGGGCAGGCCGCCGACCTTGCGGCGGTACAGGATCAGGCTCCGCAGCCGGTGCGGCGTCCACTCGCCCCGGGGAAGGGGCCCGTAGACGTACCTGTCTTGGATCGGGGGGGAGGTATTGGTCGGCGCCTCCAGGGGATTGAAGGCGTGGCGGCAGACGTCGATGAGGAGCGCGACCTCGCGCAGGCGCAGGTCCCGGGAACCGAGGAGCGACAGGGCCAGGTCCCGGCCGATGCGGTCGCTCCGTTCGGTGGCGCGGTTCGAGGCCAGGTGGATGGCCCAAATGCGATCGTCTGGGGCCGCCGATTCGTCGAAGGCTGTTTCCCAAGCCTCCTCCGTGGACGTGTGGGTCGCTACCCCCTTGGCCACAAAGAGGATGGCCGCCACCAGCAGCGCGATATGGATGGACCAAGCCCTCATGGCTGGCCCCCGAGCGCCATCGACGCGGCCGCCATCGTCTCGGGCCAGGCGATCCACCAAAGGACGCCCAGTCCCACGAGGCATGCGCCGGCAGCCATCCAACGGGGAATCGAGCGGGCGGCGGGGCCGTGGGCCAGGAAGCCGGCGCCAATCGCAATGAGCAGGGGCTCCACGGGCAAACGGAAGCGCGACATCGCCACCAGGGTCGAGGCGGCCGCGGCGTAACCGATGACCGTCATGACCACGGTGCGCCCGCCGCCCTTGGGCACCGTGAGGAAAGACCCGAGGACAAACAGGAGCAGGATCAGCGCAGAACTCAGCATCGAAAGCCCCACGAGTGGCTTGCGAAGCACGCCCGTCAGGGTCGTGCCCTTGGAGTAGTGGCCGAGGGCGTGGTGTCTGGTGAAGAACGAGAGGGGAGTGACGAAGTCGCTCCACTTCTTCACGCGCGTGCGCAGGAACCAACCCGGGTGGCTTGCGGCGTACTTGAGCCCCCGGCTCAGCTGAGCCTTCTGACGGTCCACGGGATGGACGATCTCCTCCGCCCGTGCCCAACCGTTGCCAGGACCTTCATCGTCGATCGGCGGCGCCGTGAAGGACGCGCGCTCCATCTCGGCCATCGGCGCGAGATTCAGCCGCGCCCTTTCCCGCGTCAGCGGAATGAAGTCGAAGTTCATGTAGCGCGCGTTGAGACCGATGTACGCGTTCTCACCGAGGGTCGCGCCGCCCCAGACGACTCGGCCATAGACCTCGTAGTTGCGCACCGTCCACGGCAGGAGCACGACGACCGTCGCCAGGGGCAGGATCGCCCCACGGCGCATTGCCTCCAGCAGTCCTGAGTGCCGCGCGCGCCAGAGCACGATCAAGCTCAGGAAAGGAACCAGCAGCAGCGGCATCTCCTTCACGTAGAGCGCGGCGCCCATCAGCAGTCCCGCCAGGAGCAGGCGCCGGTCCGAAGAACGTGAGTCCCCTTCGTCGGCGCGGTCCAATCCCATGAGCAGCTGCCAGAGGGCCGGAAGGAAGAGCGACAAGAAGATCGTCTCGTTCCACAGGAGGTGAGTGAACGCCGCGAGGGGCACATGGACCGCCCAGAGACCTCCCGCCACGATCGCTGCACGCGTCGAATAGAGGCGCCATGCAAACAGCATCGTGCAGATGCCGATCGCGCTCGAGCAGATCACCTGGAAGGCACGCAGGCGATCGAGTCCACCCATGTCGCCGCCGCCGGTGAAGAGGTTCATCAGCCACGCGTAGCCCGGGGGCCAGAGGTAGCGCTGATGATCGAAGTACACGCCGAAGTGCTCGAGGCCGACGGCGAGATAGAGGTAGTTGGCCTCGTCCGATTGGATCGCGATGGGCAGCGCCAGCCAGAGCAGGATGGCACGAACGGCAACGCCAAAGGCGGCCAGGATGAGGATCCACTTCCATGGGGCCCGGGCCCGCGACTCCGACAGGGAATCACGGGGACTTGCGGCGGCTTGATCCGCGCTTGGCCCGACCTCTGGAAGCTCCGCCGCAGCGGAGTGACTCAGCGCCGGAAGCTTCACTTGCCAGCCGACTTGGCGATCTTGGCCTGGAGCCGTGCGAGGCGCTTCTGAGCCTTCTCGTCCACGTGGCCCATGCCAACGTCAGCGATCTCCGCGGCCAGCGCCCATTTTTCCTGTCGAAGCGCGCGCTCCACGAACAGTGCGTAGGCCCGCGGCGCTTCGGGGTAGACGTCCGCGAGGGCCCTCTGGAGGGCCTTAGCTTCGTCGTCACGGTCGGTGGAGAGGAGTGCTTCGAAGACCCACGATGCTTGGTCCAGGAGCGCGGCCCGTGTGTCACCGATCGTATGGGGAAGAGGCTCTTCGTCGTAACGGCCCTTCGGGGCGGGCACGACCTTGATGGTCTCCCCCTGGGCGGCCTTGGGATCTTCGACATGGCTATCGCTCGGTGTCGCGGACTCCATTGAAGGCTGTGCGTTGACTCGGGCAATCTCGGCTTCGAGGGCCCTCGAGCGTGCGAGGAAGATCTCGGTGGCGTCTTTGCCGACGGCGCCGAGCAACGATTCGAATTGCTCGTATCGTCCAAGCACGGGCGCCGCGGCCGGGAGGAGCCAGACCTGATATTGACGGAGCTTTGGATCCGAGGAATCGAGTTCCGGGAACACGCTCAGCATGTCCTCCTCGTTGCGGAGCCAGTCGTAGAAGCGGGTGTATTCATAGACATCCCGGCGACTGGCCTTGCCCGCGAGGATGAGGCGCTTCAGCCGGTCCCTCTCTTGCACGAGGAAGGGCCTGGCTGCGCTGGTTCGGTTCTTCAGGCTGGTGACGCGACGCAGGATAAACTCGAGGAATCGAGCGCGGAAACCGGGTCGGAGGGCATCCGCCGTCTGCATGCACCATTGATAGGCAAAGAGGGCGTCTTCGGGGGCTCGCAGGTCTTGGCCCTGGTAGCGAACATTCGCCCATGCAAGCCAGCGAAATGGCTCGTTGACGGCGTCGCCCTCGGGGCGAACGATGACCTCGCCGTCCGTTTGACCCATCACCGCGGCCAGGAAGTCGAGGCTCTCCGTTCCGAAGGTGAGCCGTTCCAGGCGCAGGGCCCGTCGGACGCTGTAAATGTCGACGGAGGGAACCTGCAGTAGCCCAACGCGATTCATCCGAGCATCAGCCTGGTTCTTGACCGTATCGATCTCGGTGATGATCGCGTTCTTTGCGATCCATCGCCGCACCTCCGGATCTTCGAGCACGGTCTCGCGCATGTTCTGATTTCGAACGGCGCTCTCGCCCGCCCAAAATACGACGACCATCTTCTGGAGTCGCTCTGCCCTCGAGATGCAGTCGTTGAAGCCGAGGTCGAGGATCTCCAAGGGCGGCGCCTTGTCGTCATCGCCAGCTTTCTCCTCCTGCGAGGACACGGCGGCTGGCGCAGGTTCGAGCACGCTGTCCCCGGTGGAGCCTCCGTTGGAGCCCTGGGGAAGCAGGGCAGTGGCCGACGCCCAAGCTGGTGACATGAGCGACGAGATCGCGATCAGTGGAAGACTCATCATGGGAATGGGCTGATTCGACCGGCGGGCGGCGTGGGGGAGCGAAGGCCAGAGGCGGAGATGATCTCCATTCCCAGGGCCGGAGTCTACGAATTGAGACGGGTCTGTGGATTGGAGGCGGGCTAGGTGCAACGCAAAGCGCCCCAACCTCGCCCGTGCGATGCGGGGCGACGAGGGGGCGTTTGGGGTACGGCCCGCGGCGGAATGTGTTGGGCTCGGGTGATAGGTCTCGATCCGAGGTGCCCTGGGGGGGCGCGTATTCTTGGTCACTTTCGTCCGAAAGTGAGTTGGAATCAGCGTTGGCCCCGGGCGAGCCCCAAGCAGCGTTCGCGGTCGAACGGGCTGGGGCGGCGACCCGCTTGCAGCGGGCCGATGCCTAGGATTTAGCCGATCCCCTTGGTGGCGTTTCAGCCTGCGTTGCGCTCGGGCTGATACTCGCGCAGCTTATAGCGATCAATCTTGCGGTAGAGCGTGGCGCGTCCAATCCCGAGGAGTTGAGCAGCGCGCTTCACGTTCCAACCGGTGGTATGGAGGGCGTGGCGTAGGATCTGCTGCTCGTAGTCCTCGAAGCGATGGATCGAACCGGGCTCGAGGAGCACGGTGCCATCGTCGGGCTTGGCTGCGACGGGCTCGGGAACGCCGGCCGCGGGCGCCGAAACGCCGGGCTGGGGTGCGACGGCCTGGAGCGGATGGGCGGTGCACTGACGAAGTAGGTCGTGCGCAGCCTCGTCGCTCGTCTTCGTATCGAAGAGGATCAGGTCCGGTCGCCGGCCGTTGCCCGTGGCGCGGGCGTCACCAGCGTTGGACGCGAAGCGGATGAGCCAGCCGAAGCGGTGGGCTTCCTCCGACACGCGGCTACGGTCGGCGTCGTTGAGCCCGAGGCAGAGGACGGAGCGGGGTTGATCGGAAGAGGTCATCGGAAGAACTGATTCTGGGGAACGTGCGAGTGATATCGCAGGGGAGTCGAGAGTGAACGCGGCTGCGCCGCATGTCGCAGATTGCCGAAGCGGAAGAGTGAACCTCGGATCGCTGCTACCAGACCGGATCGGCGATGGGCTGACTCGGAATGAAGCCTGTTCTTCGGTTCTGGGGCACCTGCCCGGTTCCAGTCCCCGGTGCAAGGCAAGGGCTCCAGGGGGTGCGGAGGGGTACCGCGTGGAGTGAAGCCCTGGTTGAGTCGATCTCCTCACGGAGTGGAAAGTGGCCCAAGGGGCCCCAGGGGGCGCCCCAATGGCGCCGAGCGGGACCAAGCGGGAAACTTGTTCCAGGGAGGAGGGTGGCGTCCGCCGGGCGAAACCGCCTGGGGGCGGCGGCGGGCTCCATGGGTTCTTTTGGTTCTCGTTCCTGGACGGTGGAAGGGCTGTCTCTTATACACATCTCCGAGCCCACGAGACTAGGCATGATCTC
>CAJXRJ010000426.1 GCA_913058555.1 uncultured bacterium | reverse complement strand
GCGGGCACATCAGTCGAACACGATCGACATCGCGCCGCTGAAGTTCGACGTGGCCACGCCGCCGACGACGTCGCGGTGCCACGCTTGGAAGTGCCAGCGTTCGCCCGGGAGGGTCGGTACTAGACCGTTAGGGGTCTGCAGGGCGGACATCGAGAGCTGCTGCTGCAGAACGCCCTCGGGCCCGGAGAGCACGATGACGTTGAACCTCCCGATGCCTCCTCCGAGGCAGAGCGTGCCCTCGCCCCCACCGACGTTGGTCTGGTAGCCGGTGGTCATCGAGGTCACAAAGAGTCCGAAGGTGTTGATCGGAACGTCGATGCAGAAGAGCCCCTTCTGCCCTGTGGTGGACTGGGTCCCGGTCAGGACCATCCAACCGGTCTTCCCCGTCGAGTTGGGCTCTGGCGAGCAGTCATCGGACTGGACGCCAATCGGCGGTGTCGCGGGGTCATAGCCGCGGGTCAGCCGGCTGAAGAAAACGTCGCTGCTGAAGACATCGTCACCGTCTTGGAAAGCACCGAGGCTCGCCAGGGGGCTCCCGCCGCCGTCCCACCTGGAGGCGAACGCGGGCCGCGATTCGTCGCTAGTCCCCAGGTAGAGCGCCTGGTGGCGCTCCGCCAGGGCCGGCTCCGCGCCCGTGGGAGAGACCGTGACGGAGCCCGAGAGCATGTAGATGTCCCGGTCGCCGGGGGCGTAGCTCTCGCGGTAGCCGAGCAGGAAGCCCGTATCGTCTGCGACCACGCTCGGCTCTGACTGGAACTCGCGGGTGGCGGAAGCTTCCATCGACGTGAGGTCGTGGCGCTCGCCCACGCCATCCCCGGCGTCCACCGCCACCATGACGATGTCCGTGTGGGCTGGCTGGAACGGAGGCTGAATGAGCGCCTGCGCCGCGATCACCGCGATCCACTGTCCACCGATCGTCCGATTCAAGAACGACGTCACGCTCGGCCGCTCGGCGCCAAACAAGACGGGGTAGCTCGGCCGAAAAGCGATGTTGCCGTCGGTGGTGATCCGCTTGGCCCAGACGTCTCCGCCGCGCTCCCAAGCCAGGAGGTACTGGCTCCCCGCCGCCCCCTCGGAAGGAGAGATCGCAACGCGCCGGTCGTCGTCGCTCCCCAGGTTCTCGATCACGATCGTGCTTCCGACCGGCATGCCCAGCCCGGAGACGAGGCGCGCGTGGATGTCCCCGTCATTGGGGGCGAACTCACGCACCCAGGTCACGAGGTAGTCATGGAACGCAGCGCCCGATTTGGGTGCGGCGATCACCGGATCGATTTGGCTCCCGGTGGTGGGCTCGCTGATGTCGAAGGCGGCCCCGGGGGTCAAGAAGGGAATCACGATCCGGCGGCCCCGGATCACTCCGTCTTCGGTGGTCGGGTCGTTGGGCACCACGCTGGCCACGACGAGGCCGGCGCCGGAGCCCCTGAGCGCAGCGAGCCGCGCGTGCGACCAGTAGTCGGTGGACGCATCGACGATGATCGGAACGCTGACGATTCCACCCGCCGTGACGCTCCGCACGTACACATCCGTGTCGGTTAGGTTGAAGTGCCGGTGGTAGCTGACGACCCAGCGATCGAACTCCTGGAAGTAGGCGACGTCCGGTTCGTACTCGGCGTAGCTCTCGTCCGCGAGTGGCGCCGTAGCGAGAACCGGGTCGATCGTGAGCGGCAGGGTGGCGCCGGAGACAAACCCCTCCGGCACCCGCAGCGTGAGGCCCTCGGCGGTGCGCTCCATGGCGACCGCCGTGCGTGTGCCCGACGCGTCGTAGGCGATGGCGCGGCCGTAGGTCATCGCAAGACCCTCTGGGCCATACAGATCCAGCCCGCCGCCCTCCACGGGGTGCGCTTCCATCGTGGATTCAAGGGCCAGACGCAGCTCAAGCGCGCCCCTGCGGGGCAAGCTGTCGAAGACGAAGGTCTGTTCGACCTCGCCGGGACGCAGCAGGTACCGCGCGAGGGCGGCGCCGTGGCTCAGGGTGACCGCCGCTGTATCCGCTTGTGTCACAACCGGCGGATCCACGGCGAGGGCGACGCCGTCCACGCTCGCTCCGGACAGATCGAATCGAGCCGACTCGGCCCGTGGGGCATCGGGGCCGAGGAAAGGGTGGAACGAAGCCCCCTCCGGTCCGAACGAGGCTTTCCAGGTCTGGCCCACTGCCCAAACAGGGCCGTCGCCATTGGTGTCGATCAAGACGCCCTCGTACGCGGGTGCGTTGAGCACGACTTGAGTGGGCGTGGAATGCGGCTTCTCCTCAAAGCCAGGCGCGCCTGCCAGGAGCAGGGAGCAAAGGGCGAGTGTGGTCATCGATCAGTGGATGTTGGGCGCCGGGTCGAAGCGTCCCCGAGGGTCCTGCGAACCCGTGGCCGAGGCGCGTCGGTGTGAGGCGCGACAGCCGCGATTTTAGAAGCCCCTGGGGGGTGCCCCGCGTCGCCGCGGCGCCGTCCGCAAGTGCGTACGCGCGGACGACCTCGCCCGCCGCGATTCCTGTTGACGACTACGCCCCATCCCCCAGAAGAGTACGGAAGACAGCGGAGCGCCGGCTGGACCCCGGAGGGCCCAGCGAACGACACGCGGGCTCTGCCTCACCCCGCCCATGAATTGGGATCTGCGGCGGAGGGGGCTGCGAGAACACGAACGCTGTCGGGACGACGTTACCCGTGACCCTCTACGACGCAGAACGGCGTCGCTGGGTTCATCGACTTCGATGGGGATGGAGACATCGACCCCATCGCCGGCCGCACCGTGCTCATCAACCAATTGACCGCGGGCGCCGCCTACTGCGGCTCCTCCGCCAACTGGACGGGCTCGATGACAGAGCTCGCTTGCGCGGGGACGACGAGCCTCTCCCGCGGCGACATGGCGCTCCTGGGCAGCGCCACGCCGGCAAAACAAGCAACCCTCCTGCTACTGGGGGGCCGCGCAGGGCAAAGGCCGCTCGGGGGCGACACGCTGTGCCCCATGGACCCGCTCCATCGCATGCACCTTGGGTCGTCGGATCTGTCCGGCGAAGTGCGCTTCCCCATCACCTCGAACGATCTCCCGGCGGCGTACCCGGGCGCTGTCATCGCGGGGAGCTCCCGCAGATTTCAGCTCTGGCACCGCGACACGACGGACACGGGCTTCGCGCTCTCGAACGGCGTCCGCGTGACATGCGCGCCCTGGGACCGGGCGCCGGTGGAGTGAAAGGCCGTGCGTAGTGTGCTGAAGGACCGCAATTCTGGGGTGGCCCCAGGGTGCCTTCATTAACCTACGGGGTTGGCCTTCATATTTGTGCCCGTGCCGGGTAGAGGCTTGGTCGCCCCTTGCACTTAGGGCGAAATTGCGCCCTCCGTGGGCCTGCTTGTGCCAGGCGCGGGCGTAAGTGCCTGCGAGTCAAACGCCTCCTTGCACCCCGAGCACAATCTATGACGCCAGTTTCGAAGGGATCTCTGCCGCGTTCTCGTTTGGGATCTCCAGGGGCGGGGGATAGGGTCTTTTCCGCGCCCGTAGGATCTCTCCTTTCGCGCCGCCCACCATGTCGACCAAGCCCAACCTGATCCAGCCCCGAACGCTCAAGGGGTTCCGCGACTTCCCGCCTCAGATGATGATCCCGCGGGAGGCACTCATCGCCACTGCGAAGCGGGTGTATTCGTCGTTCGGCTTCAGCCCGATCGACACGCCGGCGCTTGAGTACACCGAGATCCTGCTGGGGAAAGGCGGGGCCGAAACGGACAAGCAGATGTACCGCTTCGAGGACAACGGAGGCCGCGACGTGGGCCTGCGGTTTGACCTCACGGTGCCCTTTGCGCGCTTTGCGGCCCAGCACATCGGCCAGCTCGGGACCCCGTTCAAGCGCTATCACGTGGGCCTTGTCTGGCGCGGAGAGAACGCTCAGCGTGGCCGCTACCGGGAGTTCATCCAATGCGACTTCGACACGATCGGCACCGTCAGTCCGACGAGCGACATCGAGTCGGCACTCGTGATCCACTCCCTCTTCCGTGAGCTGGGCTTCGAGCGCTTCACCATCCGAATCAACGATCGCCGTCTGCTCTCCGGCGTCCTCGAGAGTCAGGGCCTGGTGGAACGCCAAGGGGACGTGCTGCGGGCCCTGGATAAGCTTGGCAAGATCGGTCCCGAGAAGGTCGCGAAGGAACTCATCGAGGGGGCGGGCCTTTCCGCGCAGGAAGCCCAGGCCGTTCTCGAGTTCTCAGCTCTCGAAGGCTCCACGGGGGAGATGCTGGCGAAGGCCGAGTCCCTCGTAGGGGATTCCGAAGCCGGTGCACTTGGCATCGCGTCCCTGCGGGAGCTCTTCCGGTCCGTCGAGGCCGCCGGCGCCGACCCCGCGAGGTTTGCCCTCGACCTCTCCATCGCTCGCGGGCTCGACTACTACACGGGGACGATCTTCGAGACGTTCCTCGACGACCTGCCCGGCATCGGCAGCTGCTGCTCCGGCGGTCGCTACGACGACCTGGCGGGCCTCTACACGAAGGAGCACTTGCCCGGGGTGGGCGCATCGCTCGGCGTGGATCGGCTCCTGGCCGCGATGGAGGAGCTGGGCATGGTCGATGGGACCTCGGCTCCGTGCCCGGTGTTCATGCCGATGCTCGAGAAGGAGCGCGACAGCGACTACCTGGCCCTGGCGATGGAGTTGCGGGCCGCAGGGCTCGGGGTCGAACTCTATCCGGAACCCCGCAAGCTCGGCGCTCAGCTCAAGTACGCGGACCGCCGCGGATTCCGGGTCGCCGTTATCGCCGGTAGTCGCGAGTTCGACGCGGGGACGGTGCAGGTCAAAGACCTGGTCCAAAAGTCCGGTCAGGATCATGGGCGCAAGGACGCCCCCGCAGCGATTCGGGCGCTCCTCGGGGTGTAGCACCGCGACCGAGTCCCGAATGCCCGGGGCCGGTTACGCCGGTCTCTGATTCACGGGGCCCCAACTCACTGGGGCCCCGCGCGGCCTCAGGGAGTGAGCGTGATGCGGATGCCGTTCGTCAGGTTGGACGTCGCGGTCCCGCCGCCGATGGTGTCCCGGTGCCAAGCTTGGAACTTCCAGTCCTGTCCCGCGGTGGCGGAGGTGAGGCCGCTTGGGGTCGGAATGGCCTGGAGGTTGATCGGGAATTCGATCGTGCCGTTCGTGCCAGAGCCCGCGATCTGACCCATGTGGCGTCCGATGGCGCCGCTCAGGCAGAGGTTGCCCGAGCTTCCGCCGGAGTTCGGGATGAAGCCGGTCGAGAGGCTGTTGATGAGCAGGCCGAACTGGTTGTTTGGGAGCTGCGTCGCGCTCAGGACGATGTTGTTGGCTGCGATGCTCGTGCTACCGTTCGCGCGCATGAGCCCGAGGTTGCCGGTGGAGTTCGCGTTCGCCTGGCAGTAATTCGAGCCGATGCCACCCGTGCCGTAGCTGATGTCCATCGCGTAGTTGTTGCACGACTCGGAGTCGAAGATGTCCACGTGCAGGATGACGTCGATGGGAGATCCGCCGGTGTTCGACCAGATGATCCGCTCGTCGTTCGTTTGGGTGAAGCCCGCGGCCAGCTCACCGCTATTGAATCCACCGCCGCAGGGACCTGACTGGCGGTAGAGGAAGAGGTCGATGTCCGAGATGCTGTCCGTGAACAGAACACGCGCGTCCAGGGTCTCACCGGGCTGGAGCGTGGCGCGGTAGAAGTCGCCATCGTCCCGCGAAACCCAAAGGCCGGTGGTCATGCCGGTGGGGAGCGGCACGGCGCTGCTGCAGGTGTCGTTGTCCTCCAGGCTATCGTCGCTCAGCGCAGGGTCGCACGACATCGACGGCGGCGCGGTTGTGATCGAGAGGTCGTAGTTGTTGCACGTCGCGATGGAGCCGGGGAACACCTCGATCTTGACGGCGACCTCCATGGCGCTCCCGCCAGTATTGGTCCACGACACGTGTTCGTCGTTGGTGCTGGATGTGCTGTTCGAGAGGTACGTGAAGATGCCCCCGCAGGCACCGTTGCGGTTGTAGACCCAGAGCTCGACGTCAGCGACGCTGTGGTTGAACAGCACGTCGACGTTGAGTTCTTCCCCGGGGGCGACGGTGAGGGCGAAGTAGTCGGGGTCGGTCTTGTAGACCGCAAGTCCCGTGGCGATGAAGGGCTCCGTGACGTTGCGCGCGGACGCGCAGGAGTCGTTGTCCTCGAAGGAGTCCTCGCTGCACTGGATCGGTGCCCATGGCGACATGGCGGGGGATGCAGATGCGATCGCGGAAAGGGCCGCGGCGAAGAAAACAAGGAGGACGGAGTGAAGCTGTTTCATGGCGGATTGGATTCATGCGAGCGACGCGCGACTTCCCGTTGGGAGCGCGGTCGGCGCCGGAGGACGCGGAGGCGGGGCGTTTCCGGCAGGGAATCGCTGGCTAGGATGACACGTCAGCGCGATGAGCGAGGCCTGATCGACCTCTCAATACCTCTTCACGTCGGGCGCCGCCCCTTTTCGAGACGCTCCGCCCTGGGGGCGCCGGGAGAAGGAAGGCCCGTTATAGGAGAGACGTGTCCTAGATCTCCGGAGGCGGTGGAGCGGCAATGCGATTTGCAAGGTCCACGATCGCAGCCCGTTCGGGGGGGGCGATGGGGCCCCGTCCCGCGGCGGCCCTCAGCATAGCGAGAACCGATTCTTCCAGGCCCTGGGCCACCGGCAGGGCACCCTCGACGTTTCGCGCGAAGGCCCGCGGGGTCATTCCTGTCTCTTATACACATCTCCGAGCCCACGAGACT
>CAJXRJ010000425.1 GCA_913058555.1 uncultured bacterium | reverse complement strand
CGAGATCATGCCTAGTCTCGTGGGCTCGGAGATGTGTATAAGAGACAGGGGAAGAACGCCGTTGGCCAGCACATCGGTCCTACCCGAAGAGGGGGTGACGGAGCTCACGATGGTCCTGCGGCCGGCCCTGGCCCACTCCATCCGTTACCGCGTGACTGGGCTTCCGCCGGAGAAGGACCGCGTGGACCGCACGACCATCCAGCGCCACGCCCGAGCGCGGCGCGGTGCCCTGAGGGACTCCCCCTCCACGGCCGATGCCGGTGACGGCTGGCGTCGCGCGTTCCTCGGGCCTCAGGATGCCCGCCATTCGAAGCTCGAGTGGCTGCATGCCAGCACGCCGATGATCCTCACGGCCAAGCGAGAAGGGTTCGGCATCCTGGCGCAGCGCGTGGATTTCGACCGCCCGGAGATCGTCTTCTCGTTCAAGCGTCCGGTGGAGGTGCAGGTCTTGATGGGGGGCGAGCGCGAGAAGAGCCTGCTCTACTCTCTGCATCCGGTGGGGATGCCCGACGTGGTGGCGTCCACCGGCACGTCCCTTCGCGAGCGGGCGTCCATGGACGCGGTCCAACCCGGCCGCTATCTCTTCGAGGTCGTGCGACCGAGGCCCAATTCGAGTCCCAGGTCACCGTCGGGCCTGCGGCTCTACGCCGAAGAGGTGGAGATACCCGGCGTGCCCAATCACGTGATCGAGCCGACCCTGCCGCCCCTTGCGGATCTCTACGTCGCCTCGACGACGGTCGCGAAGGGCCGCGAGCTGCAGCTTGTCCCGATGGGGGTGGACGAATCGCAGGTATGGACCCGATCGGCGCGGGCCAAGCTGGACGATCAGGGCCGGGCCCGGTTCGAGGGCGTCCCCGCTGGCGAGTACGAGATTCGATCAGGCACTTGGTTCCGGGCCCTGCGGGTCCGCCCTTCGGACGGAGCTTCGGCGGAGGCTCCGGTCCTCTACGACCCCGAGAGTTCGAAGGTGGGGCGGGTGTCGCTCTTTGCGGCCCAGGGGGCCCTTTGGGAATCCGGCCTCCAGGATGGCGACCTCATCTTTGGCGCCGACGGCGAGCCTTTTGCTTCGCCCGAGGAAGCCTGGAGCGTTCTCTCGCGCGCTCGCAAGGATCCACTGGAGCTGTTGGTGCGCCGGGGCGATCAGGATCTTGCGCTGGAGTTTGGCCCCACGGGGTTCGGTGCGGAGATCGGTGGCTTCTTGTCCCCACATTGGGAGAACTGACAAGCTCGCCTCGGGCTGCTCCCCGTTCCGGCAAAAACGGTCGGGGGTTGATGCGGGACGTGAGACGGCCCATCTCCACCGGGGGGCACGGGTTCCCTCGATTGGATTCGCAACGTTCCAGGCCGACACAAGCGTGCCTCTGTTGGATCGCATTGCGATTGCTGCGGGAATTCCCCTGAGTTCGCGCAACGTCCCGTTGCCGGGCCCCCCGGATCGGGGACAATCCACGTGTGTTCGCTGGCTCCTTCCCTCCTCGCTCGTTTCTAGTCCCGCTGGCGGCTGCCGCTCTCGTGGTCTTCGTGTGCGCGTGCCGGCCCGCGGCGAACGAGCACTATCAGGGGTACGTGGAGGGTGAGTTTGTCTTTGTGTCGTCGCCCGTAGGGGGGACCGTCGAACGGCTCGCCGTAAGGGAAGGTGACGCGGTGGACAGCGGGCAGCTGCTCTTCGAACTCGAAGGCGAACCGCAGAGCCTCCAGATCGTGGGGATCGAACAGCGCATCGCCCAGGCGCAAGCGCGGTATGAAGACCTCAAGAAGGGCGCTCGACCCACAGAGCTCGCCGCAGTCGACGCCCGGGCGGAAGCGGCGCGGTCCGCGCTTGGGGGCGCCCGGCAGAACCTCGTCCGCCGCAAGGCCGCGGCGCGGGGGGGATCGGCCGCGGTGTCCGAGGAGGAGGTGGACCGGGCGCGGACGGAGGTGCAGATGCGCGCCGCGGAAGTGGCCAGCCTGGTCGCGGAGCGCGAGACTCTGGTGCTCGGCGCCCGCGAGGACGTGCTGCGCGCGGCCGCGAGTGAAGTGGCAGCCCTCGAGGCCACCCTGGCAGAGCTCCGCTGGCAGCTCGACGAGAAGCTCGTGCGCGCGCCCGCCGCGGGCATGGTCCATGAAACGCTCTACCGACCGGGTGAATTCGTCCCGGTCGGCCGCCCCCTGCTCTCGATGCTGCCCCCGGAGAACCTCAAGGTTCGCTTCTTCGTGCCGCAGGCCGTGCTGCCCTTGATCTCCCAAGGCGATTCCGTCCGGGTCCGCATCGATGGAATCGACGGCGATCTTCGGGCCCGCGTCAGCCTCGTTTCAAGCCGCGTCGAATTCACGCCGCCGGTGATCTACAGCAAGCAATCGCGCGAGAAGCTCGTGGTCCTCATCGAGGCCACGCCTATGCCCGAGGACGCGCTCCGGCTGCGTCCGGGCCAGCCCGTCGAGGTGCGCCTTGATTGAGTGCGCGCCTGCGGCAATCAGTGGAGCGTGACGTGGATCGCGCCGACACCGCTCCGATCATCGATGTGCACGAGTTGACGAAGTCGTTCGGCGACAAGGTCGTGGTCGATCGCATTTCCATGAAGGTGTTGCCCGGTGAGATCTACGGTTTCCTCGGCCCCAACGGCTCGGGCAAGACGACGTTCATGCGCATGCTGTGTGGCCTCTTGACCCCCGACAGTGGATCCGGAACGTGCCTCGGCCACGACCTCGTACAAGAGCCGACCGCCATCAAGCGCAGCGTCGGCTACATGACGCAGAAGTTCAGCCACTACACGGACCTGACCATCCGCGAGAACCTCGACTTCGTCGCGCGCATCTTCGAGGTGCCGGATCGGCGCAAGACCGTGGACGAGGCAATCGCTCGGCTGGGGCTTGGGGCGCGGCAGAAGCAGCTCGCCGGGGAGCTCTCCGGTGGTTGGAAGCAGCGGCTGGCCCTCGCTGCGTGCATGCTGCACCGGCCGCGCCTCCTTTTGCTGGACGAGCCCACGGCGGGGGTCGACCCCAAGGCGCGGCGCGACTTTTGGGAGCAGATCCACAAGCTTGCGGCCGAGGGTTTGTCCGTGCTCATCACGACCCACTACATGGACGAAGCGGAGCGCTGCCACCGCCTTGCGTACATTGCCTACGGTCGTTTGATGACGGAGGGAACCGTGCGCGACGTGATCGATCAGGCGAACCTCGTGACCTATCGCATCGAGGGCCCGGCCGTGCGCGAGCTGACGGAGCGGCTGCGCTCAAGCGACGGCGTCGGCCAGGTCGTGGCGTTCGGCAACGCGATCCACGTCAGCGGAGAGGACCCCGATCGACTGACAGGGATCTTGGGGAGCCTGCTGGGGACGGAGCAGGCTTATCGCCCGGTACCGGCAACGCTTGAGGACGTCTTCATTAGCTTGATGAAGCGGGCCGAGGACAACTACCGATGAGGGAGCGTTTCTCCATGGGCCGCTTCTTCGCCGTCGTGCTAAAGGAGTTCATCCAGATGCGGCGGGATCGACTGACCTTCGCGATGGTCGTCGGCATTCCGATCATGCAGCTTGTGCTGTTCGGCTTCGCGATCAACTCCGATCCCCGTCACCTTCCGACGGCGGTCTTGGTGCAAGACCCTGGCCTGATCGCGCGGAGTCTCGTGCAGGCGATGCGCACTAGCGACTACTTCGCGTTCGACCAGGAGGTTGCCACGGAGGAGGAGGCGCAGGCCCTCATTGAGCGCGGGGACGTTCAATTTGTCCTCCATATCCCAGTCGACTTCACGCGCGAGCTCCTGCGCGGCGAGCGCCCCCAGTTGCTGCTCTTGGCCGATGGATCCGACCCCTCGGCCACCAGCAATGCCCTTGGTGCCGCCCGCCAGATCCTGGAGAACGTATTGGCGCGGGAACTCGTGGGGTCGAATCAATGGCTGCGTCCGGAGGCCTCTTCGGTGGAGCTCATCGTGCACGCCGCCTACAACCCGGAGAGAATCAGCCAGTACAACATCGTTCCGGGGTTGATGGGCGTCGTCCTGACGATGACGCTGGTGCTCATCACCGCCCTCGCGATCAGCCGTGAGAACGAGCGGGGGACCATGGAGAATCTCCTGGCCACCCCGGTGCGTCCCGCCGAGATCACGCTTGGCAAGATCGTGCCCTACATTTTGATGGGCTACCTCCAGGCCGGGCTCATCCTCGTGGCGGCGCGCGTCATCTTCGACGTCCCCATGTCCGGGAGTCTTCCGCTGCTCCTCGCGGTGATGCTGATCTTCATCTCCGCCAACCTCGCCATCGGGATCACCTTCTCCACGATCGCGCGCAATCAACTGCAGGCGATGCAGATGGGGTTCTTCTTCTTCCTGCCCTCGATCCTGCTCTCTGGATTCATGTTCCCGTTCCGCGGCATGCCGGTATGGGCGCAGCACATCGGGGAGATCCTGCCGCTGACGCACTTTCTCCGGATCGCGCGTGGGATCCTCCTGAAGGGCAACGGGCCCGCCGAGATTGCGCCCGAGGTGTGGCCGATGACGCTCTTCGCCGTCGTGGCGGTGGCGGTCGGGTTGACGCGCTTCCGCCAGACCCTGGATTAGGGGGGGCCCGGTCGTGCGCTCGGCCAGAAACCCGAAGTGAGACCCCGCGGCGTCCCTCTCAGCCCCCAGGTCGCCATCTGGCTGCTCCCATCGGCCCATTGCGGAATCCCCACCGCCAAGGGAGCATCTCCCTCGCCCCGGGTGCCCGGGCCGCATTCGTAATGAACCTCCACGAGCTATTCACGCATCGCCGAAGCGAGAGGGACTTCCTTGCGAGCGAGTGAGCCTTCCACTCTCTCCGGAGAACGAAAGCCAAAGGGCCGCGCGCGGCAGACGGTGCGTACAGCATGGGTCCCCCTGCTGCTCAGCGTCGTGGCTGCGGCCGCGGTGACGGCATGGCAGTGGCACGCTTTCCAGGGCGAGCGCGCCAAGCACGTGGCCGAGCACCGGTCACGGGGCGGGGTCGTGGTCCGGGCGGTCGAGGGTCTCGCGACGAGGGAGCTTCGGGGGCGCCGCTACGACCCAGTGGCCCTCGAGGCTGCGCTGGAGGAAGCGCTCGAGGCATTCGGCCTGCGCTCGGTCTCCGTGGGGGAAGAGGGCGGTGAGGTCCTCGCCAGCGTGGGGACGAGGCCGCCGCAGGGCGATCCGCTGCACCGATTCGAGCACGCATTCGAACCCCTGCGCCCGCGCCAGGGCGGCCCCGGACCGCGCTGGATGGAACGCGCAGGGATGCCGACCCTCGACGCGACGCGCCTGACGCTGACGTTGTTCACTTCGCCCGATGCACTGGAGGCGAATTTCAGGCAGGTGCGCGCTGACTTTGCCGTCACCCTTGGGTCACTGCTCCTTGCGGTGCTGTTCCTGGGCGGTGTGTCTTGGTTCCGTTCTCGGTCCAGTGCCTTGCGAGTGGCCCTGGAGGCGCAGCGGCGGGAAGTCGAGGGCCTCGAGCGACTGCGGCGGGTGGGTACTGGACTGGTCCATGAAACGAAGAACCCCCTCGCCGTCGTGCGCGGCTTTGCCGAGCGCATTCTTCACCGGCCGCTGGACCGTTCGAGCCTCGAGCAAGCCGCGCGGGCGATCGTGGACGAGACCGATCGCACGCTCGCCCGTCTGGACGAATTCCTGCTCTTCAGCCGCCCGGCTAAGCTCCGCCGCGAGCGGGTCCCCCTGCGTCCGCTCTTTGACGAGCTCGCGATGTTGGTCGGCCCGGAGCTCGATTCGAAGGAGGCCAGTATTGACGTGAACTGCTCCGAGAAAGAGCTGAACGCCGACCGCGACCAGCTCCGGAGATTGCTCCTGAATCTCCTGCTCAACGCCATTCAGGCGATGGAGCCGGGTGGGAGGCTGTGGCTCATCTGCGAAGAGCGTGATGCTGTGCTGCAGCTTGCCGTGGAGGACGACGGCCCCGGGGTCCCCAGAGCCGTGCGCGATACGCTCTTTGAGCCTTACGTGAGCATGCGCTCAGGTGGCTCGGGACTCGGTCTTTCCATTGCCCGCAGGATCGCGGAGGACCACGGGTTTACGCTGAGCTACGAACCACGGAATCCACGCGGGGCACGCTTCGTATTGGAGGCACCCAGATCATGAGCGAGTCGAACCAGAGCGTGCTGATCGTCGACGACGAAGAGACCCATTGCGCGATGCTGCGCAGGATCATCGGCGACCTTGGGTTCGCGGTGAGCTGTGCCCGGGATGGTCGAGAGGCCCTGGCCGGGCTCAAAGCCGAGCCCCCGGGTCTCATGATTCTCGACATGCGCATGCCCGTGCTCGATGGCCTTGGCACGCTCCGGGCCATGCGCGAGGAGAGCCTCGCCGTCCCGACGATCGTGCTGACGGCCCACGCCGACGTAGAGGACGCCGTGGAGGCCATGAAGCTTGGCGCGGTGGACTACCTGCGCAAGCCGATCGATATCGCGAACCTCTCCCATCTTCTAGACACGCACCTCGGCCCAAGGGGCGAGAAGGGCGTGGGCAAGCTGCCGGAGCTGCCCGCGGGGATTGTGGTGCATGCGGAATTGATGCTCGACGTGCTCGGGGACCTCGCGAGGGTGGCGAGCAGCGACGCGCCGCTGCTTCTGACCGGTGAGACGGGAACGGGCAAGGACGTACTCGCCGGGCTGGTGCACGGCTGGAGCCATCGGCGCACAGCGCCGATGGTTGCCGTCAACGTCTCGGCGCTTCCGGAGTCTTTGATCTGTCTCTTATACACATCTGACGCTGCCGACGATATG
>CAJXRJ010000424.1 GCA_913058555.1 uncultured bacterium | reverse complement strand
GAGATCGAACCGCGCCTCTCGGACCTCTTGCTTCAAATGGACCGCACGGGCCACGCGGTCGTGCGTGTTCGCGGCGGCGACCTCGTATTCGAGTCGAAGAAGGCCGCGTAGCCCACGAGAATCCGGGGGCTATCTCAGCAGCACGGGGAGGACATCCCCCTGCACGTCGACCGCTGTTTGGAATAGCAGCGTCCTGAGCCCCTCCTTGTTCTTGATGCTCCACACCTCGATCTGCGCGGGGCCATCCGGGAAGGACTGGTAGCCAAGGTCGTAGCGAGCCTTGCCGGCCTTCACGATCGATTGGGGCACGACCGCCGTCCAACGGGCCCCCAGGAGCAAGGCTTGGTAGGCCTCCTGGTCGAGGGTGGCCCCGTGGGTCGACCCCGTCGCCGGGATGACGATTCGCGACGCTTTCGGAAGCGCGACGACATCGACGCTGAGGTCGAGGCCACTCAGCGTTGGGGATTCCAACCCAATCGACACGCCGATGCTCGCCTCATCCTTCGCGCGCACCGGGTTCTCGTCGGTCCACGCAGCGGCGGACCACACCGCCGAGACGTGGTCGTGATGCACGAGGTACGCCGACACAGTGAGGCTTCTCTCGGACGCCGCCAGGTCAAATCGCCGGGCGCCTTGCCCCCACCCCCAAACGAGATCAGGCTTGGTTGGGGCCGAGACAAGGACGTGGACTGGATCGACCCAACGACCCAGAAGCGACACCGTCCCAAGTCGCTTGGGGAACTCCAGGGCCACCCGTCCGAGGTCGATCGTTCGCGCCTCTCTGTCGACGGTCGCGAGGCTCGCCACGTCGATGCGCACGCCCGCCCGCGTGGACGGCGCCCCACGCAGGACCCGGCCATCCAGCGAGGTGAGCGTGCCCGGATCCGTCGCGACCCACAGGCCCGCGTTGAGGATGACTTCGGGCGGGCCCGACACCTCAAGCTCCACCGCCTCACCGGGCTCAAAGGGGACATGCCCTCTCCAATGGGAGATCACCGGCTTCGCCGTCACGAGCTGCGCCTCGACCCCCGCCAGCGGGAAGCCATCGGGGTGCACAGGCACGAACCGGATCGTCCAAACGCTGCTCTCATCGAACTCAGCGTCGTCTACGGCTATCGAAGACGCTCCGGGCGCCGGCACCTCCCGGTCGTCCTGGCGATGCAGGCCGCGGGACCTGACCGGCGCCAGGGAGAGTGGCCCCGTGTCCCCGGGCGCCGTGCCCGGGGGCTGGACGCGGGCATCTGTATCGTCCGGGGCTGCGACCTCTGCACCAAGCTGCTCGTGCAAGAGGTTCAATCCCCTACCACGCAGCCAAATCCCCGCTGCCACAAGCGCCAGGCCCAGCACGAGGAGCCAGACAGCGCGTCCGCGGCCCCCTCGGGGGAGATCAATGTGCTGCCTTGATTCCATGAAGAGCCGTTCCGGCCGGCTGTGACCCATTAGCATCCGGTCATGCTTACTCTGCTGTCTAGCCTCATTGTCTGCGCCCTTGCGGGAACGCCCGCACAAGTTGGACCCTCCCCGCAGGAGGGCACCCCTGCGCCCCCAAACGACCCGGGCCACGACCATGGGAAGCCCGACGCAGGGGCAACTGGGCTAACGAAGCAGGACGCCGCCCGGTTCATCACAAGTCGCAAGAGCGGGATCGACCTTCCGCTCCCCTCCGAGGAGGACTCGTTCTTCTTCGCCGTCTACGGCGACCGGACCGGCGGCCCCGCCTCCGGCGTCCAGATCCTGCGCGAGGCCGTGGCCGAGACGAATCTCCTCGGACCCGACCTGGTCATGACCGTGGGCGACCTGATCGAGGGCTATAACACCGAGGAGCCCTGGATGGAACAAATGGCCGAGTACAAGGACGCCATGGCTCCCTTGCGCATGCCGTGGTTCCCCGTGGCGGGCAACCACGACATCTACTATCGCCCCGAGAAAGGCGGCGCCCCCAGGCCTGCGGAGGAGCACGAAGGCCGCTACGAGATGCACTTCGGGCCGCTCTGGTACGCCTTCAAGCACAAGAGCGCCTGGTTCATCGTGCTCTACACGGACGAGGCCAACCCCGACACCGGCGAGCGCAACTTCAACAAGGCCGATAGCCAACGTATGAGCCCCGAGCAGCTTAGCTGGCTCGACGAGACCCTCAAGATCACGAGCCAGGCCGAGCACTGCTTTGTGTTCTGCCACCACCCACGCTGGGTCGGCGGCAACTACGGAGACGACTGGGACAAGGTGCACGAACGCCTCGTCAAGGCCGGCAACATCAAGGGCGTCTTCGGCGGGCACATCCACCGCATGCGCTACGACCCAAAGGACGGGATCGAGTACTTCGCCCTCGCCACCATCGGCGGCCACCAGAACGGCACCGTTCCCGAAGCTGGTTTCCTGCACTGCTACGACATCGTCACCGTTCGTAAGGACCGCATCGAGCGCGCGACCCTCCCCGTGGGCGCCGCCATGGACCCCCGCGAGATCACTGGCGAAGTCTCCGCCCAAGCCCCAAAGCTCGTCGAAGTCCGGCCCCACTGGCGCGGCGCCCTTCGCCTGGGCGTCACAGGCGAAGTCTCCGAGACCATTGGCTTCACGGTCACGAACCCTACGCCTTCGAACGTAGAGCTCGAAGCCCGCTTCCAAAGCACCGACCCCCGCTGGCGCTTCACACCCGATCACGTGCACGGCAAGATCGGGCCCAAGGGCTCCCTCCGCGTGGACGTGCGCGTCAGTCGCGACGGGAACTCCATCGACGGCGGCCTCGCCATCCCGACGATGACCCTCGGCTTCGACTACCTCACCGAAACGGCGCGCTTCGCCATTCCTATCCGCGAGATCCTCGTCCCCTTCGACCTCGCGACCCTGCCGCCCCCCGCCATCCCCGAGCTCGAGCAAGTCCTCGACCTCGACGGCGCCAGATCACACATCGCCATCGCCCCCCGCGCCGTGGGCCTCCCCGACGGACCCTTCACCGTCGAAACCTGGGTCAACCCCAATTCGTTCAAGGGGCGCCAAGGCGTCGTCGGGAAGACCGAGTCCTCCGAGTTCGGCTTCTTCGCGAACAACGGCGAGCTCACCTACATGGTCCACCTCGATGGTGCCTACCACGAAGCGGCCGGCCCCAAGTCCTCCCCCCTCGTCAAGGGCAAGTGGCAACACATCGCCGGCGTCTTTGATGGCGAAGAGATCCGCCTCTACCTGGACGGCCAGCTCATCGGCCGCAAGGAGGCCTCGGGCAAGCGCACGCCCAACAACCTGCCCTTCATCATCGGCGGCGACGTGGACCGCCGCGGCAACGTCACCGCCTCCCTCAAAGGCCAGCTCGACGAAGTCCGCCTGAGCCGCGGCGCCGTCTACACCGGCGAATCGTTCCAACCCGCACGCCGCCTCGGCACCACCAAGGACACCGTCCTCTACTTGCCCATGGACGCAGCCATTGGCCCCTACCTGCGCGGCGGCATGCCCGCAGGCGCCACCCTCAAGGGCGGTGCGCGCTTGCTTCAGCGGTAGGACCGACAGTGGTTACGTGCCAGCCGAAGACCTCGCCTGGCGCTGGACCTGACCGCGGGCCCCATGGGGGGCCGCCGGTCCGTTCCTATCGGTGAGTCCGTGCAGCCTCCGCTTCGCTAGCGATCCCCCAGAGAGCGGAAAGAAGACCCTCAGGGTGTTCTCGCCACGCGGAAACCGACGTTGCAGAACGAGAGGAACGGATCGAAGCAACTGCGGGATCCGGAGCGGCAATACCGGGGTTCGAAGTACCAGGACCCGCCGCGCAGGACGCGCGGCTCGCCTTCGACTCGATCGTCCGATTCCGCGTCCGCGCCGCCCGCACAGCGCGCGTAGGAACGGGCTTGATAGGACGTCGAGCACCACTCGGAGACGTTGCCGATCATGTCCACGAACCCCCACGGGTTGCCACGGACGCCTGGTCGGTTGACGGGCGCAAAGTGTCGGTATCCGTCGTCGAATGGGAATGCCTCTCCGGGGTCGACCGAATGCCCGTCCGCACTGTCCGAGAAGTTCCCGGCGCCTTCCCCTCCTTCCAAACCGTCCCCCCACCAGCGAATCGTCAGCGTCCCCGCCCGGCATGCATATTCCCACTCCGACTCCCTGGGCAAGCGAAACCCAAACTCGGAGCAAAACCAAGACACGTCGTTCCAAGAGACTTGGCTGACGGGGTCTTCCTCGGACAGGTGGTACTCCGACTGCCCCGGCAGCGGATTGCTCCAGACCGCATCCTTGCGCTGGAGCCATGCATCCTTGCGATCCTCAACCAGCGTGAATCCACCATCGCCCTCTTCGGCATCCGTGCGGTACTCCGCGGCCTCGACGAACGCGCGCCATTGCGCCACCGAGACCTCGGTACGCCCAAGGTAGAACGGCTTCACGCGAATGGTGTGCGACGGCTCTTCGTCGCCCTCCTTGCGTCCCTCCGCATCCCCGGGGGAAAGGCCTCGGCGGTACTCCCCTCCTGGAACGAGCAGCATATCGATCCCGGTCTCGCGATCCCGCACCCACCACGGCAGCCCCGTGCGCTCCACTTCTTGCTGGATCAGAAGGCGCGCCGATGGGTCGGTGATCACCGAGGGATCCGGCTGCTCCGCGATGAGCGTGGCCCAGGCAGGTGTCCTCGTTCCTGAGCCTGGCCGTCCGGTGCCATCGGAAGACTGTGGTCTCGCCAGCTCTGGAATCAGCACCATGTCCCCGCGGCCCGAATCGGACCCCATCGGCTGGCGCCAGATCAAAGCCGGCACCTGGGCGCGCTCCGGCCGAAGACTCGCCCCATGGCGCGCCACGGCCCTCTTGAGCCGCGAGAACACCCCCTCTAGCTGGACCTCGCCCCCGCCGGAGCGCTCCTTCTCCAGAGCCTGCAAGAAGAAGTGCGTGAAGATCCCGTTCCGAATCAAGACCGCCTCCCCCGGGCGACTGACCCTGTCCACCTCGCGCGAGGTGGGCTCAAAAGCAAAGGAAGCGCCTTCCGTACTGAAGAGGTAGCGCACGCCCATCTCGAGGCGCCGCTCCTCAGGCTCGAAGTCGGATAAGCCGCCCCGGGGGGTCGCGAGCGTGTTGCGGCGCGCATCGATGATGGCCAACTTTTCCGTGGCCTTGGAGTCCCGCAGGATGCGGTGCACGACCTGCATGTCGAGGGCCGTGTCCCCCAGATCCAGGGGGCTCGCCGTCTGGGGGCAGAGGTACGCCCTCGCCTCGATCTCGCCGGTGACAGAGTTCCGCCGCTCCTGCCGCGCGCCGTGGCCCGAGAAGTAAAACACGAGTCGATCCCCCGGCTGCGCGAGCTTGGAGTACGCCCGCAACGCCCGTTCGATCTTCGAAGCGTCGAGCCGCTTCGCGTCCCGGGGATCTGCCCCAGGGTCCGCGACCAGGGTTTTCACCGAGTAACCGCCTTGCTCGAACACCCTCGACACGTCCTTTGCGTCTTGGCTCGCGTAGGTCAGCCGAGAGAACGATGCCTTCTCACGCGTTCGCGGGTCCGTGTCCTCAAAGTAGTCCCCAATCCCCACGACCACGGCGTAAGAACGCGAAGGGCGCTCGGCGCCCTGGGCAGTGAACGACGGGAGACTGAGCCAGAGGCCCAGGCCCAAGGCTAGGAAGAGGGTCGGCAGGAAACGCGGCACAGCGATCTTCGGTGAAGGGGCAAGGGGCTGGCGGTGATGGACGGATGATACTGTTGAGAAAACCCAATAAGTAGGGGAGCGTGCCAAGGCTGCCTCTTCCATGGCGCAGCCCTGCGCCCATGGCTATGGGAAGAAGCCACGTGGTGCTTCCGAGTAGCTTCTATCGAGCGCATCGACGGATCGTCTCCACCCCCAGCGATGCAATCTAGTAGGAGCCCAAGGGAGGTCCGCCCCACCGCGGCACGCGCCCATGCCAATCCCTTGGCACCTTCACCGATGCGGTCTTTCTGACTTCGCGCTGCCGAGTTTCCCGTTACACGACCGCAATCCCGGTGAAGGGGTTTCAAGGGGCAGATTGGCCGCTGGCGCCTTTGCGGCGGGATTCTTGGCGCGATTGAGCATCAGTCTCAAGCGGGCATGAGTGCCGGTTAAGGGGCTGAGCTTTGGGCCCATTCCTAGGGGGCAAAAAGCGGCGTAGGGTCGGGGGATCAGGTCCTTCCTGCGGATGGGTTTTCGCGGGGTGGGGCATGACCCTTCGCCGGCCGGCTTGTGCGGTTGGCGGCATCCCTTGGAGTCCACGTGATGAGAATCGAGCCCATGCGCTCCGCGCGCGTTCGCGGAAGAATCCTGGTCATATCGCTGCTGTCTGCCTCGGTCGTGGGAGGACTCGTCACGGGTTCGCCGACGCCGACCCAGGCGGGACAGAGCGGGCCGGACCGGATCGTGGCCTGGAACGATCTGGGGATGCACTGCATCGACCCGGACTTCAGCGTCTTCTCGATCCTTCCGCCATTCAACACCATCAACGCCCAGGTCATGCGAAACGGCAACCTGGTCACGTCGCTTGGCGCATTGGAAGTGACGTATGAGTCGATTCCGGATTCGACGGGCTCCATCAACACGACGTCGATCGGGAAGACGAACTTCTGGAGCCACGTACAGGCATTGTTTGGGCAGTCGCCGCCCCTGGACGTGGGGCTCACGGGGAACGCGATGCCCGGCGCGGCAAACGTGCCCCAGCCGATGGAATTCGATGCTGGCTTTCAATGGGCCCAGGGGGAGGGCTGTCTCTTATACACATCTGACGCTGCCGACGATATGCAGTGT
>CAJXRJ010000423.1 GCA_913058555.1 uncultured bacterium | reverse complement strand
ACGAGATCATGCCTAGTCTCGTGGGCTCGGAGATGTGTATAAGAGACAGCGAGTAGACCGAAGTTACGGATGGTCGGGATCGCCGACGCGAGCAGCTGGCCAAACGCAGCGGTGAGAGTCAGCGTCGTCAGCGTCAACGCAGGCAAGGTTCGAAGCACCGCCCGGCGCGCAGCGTCGACTAATGGGCCACCCGCCGCCTCCTCTCGTTTCCACCTGGCCAGCACGTGAATCGTGTCGTCGGTCGCGATGCCCAACGAGAGAGTCAGCGCCGTCAGCGTGGACACGTCGATGCTCGCACCGACGAGGTAGAGCCCGGAGGCCGCTGCCCCGATGGGAAGCAGGTTCGGCACGACGCTCGCGAGTCCAAGGCGCCAGGATCGAAACGCGACGGCCAGGGTCAAGAGAATCAACACGGCGGCGATCCCGAGGCTCCGGCGCAGGTCCGCCGTGATCTCATCCACGGTCTCCAGGTACGCGATATGACTTCCCACGAGGCAGATGCGAACCCCAGGACGGTCGATGACAGAAAGGCCCTCGCGCACGCGCCGAAAAGCAGGGATGAGGGCCGCGCTGCCCCCGTCGGGGATCCTGCCGTGAACGAGCCCACGGCGCTCCGCCATGGAGAGCCAGGGGGCCTTCAGGAAGTCAGGCATCAGCTCGAGCAGTTCAGCGCTGCCACCGACGGCGTTCAATAGCTCCGCGGGCCCGTGCACGCCGTGGATCAGCGGCTCCTGGTCAAGAACGGCCGACGCTTCGAAGGCCGCTTGAATGGCCGTGGCCGGATCCACGCCCTCGTCCCAGTCGAGCCGCACTCGCACCGGGAAGATGCCGCCGAGCTCCGCGTCGACGCGGCGCAGGGTCCGTGCGGCCTGGGTGCCTTCTGCGAGGTCCGACAAGGCCCTGCGGTCGGCCCCAAGGTCCGCCGCGAGCACGCAGAGCACCACGGTCGCGATCCCGCCCAACACCGCAACGGCGCGGGGCGCCCGGAGACTACGCACGGTGACGGCTGCGATGGCCCGCGCCACGGGCCCCGGCCGCGCGCCCTCCGCTCCGCCATCGAAGTTGGGCGGCCGCACGTCTTCGAGATTCTTCCCGAGAGGCGTGCGTGCGAGGAGAGGGATAGAAACGATGACGCACAGGAACGTGGAGACCGTCGCAATCGCGCACGAGAGCCCGAAGTCCACAATGACCGGGCTGCCAGCCGTCGCGAGGGACGCAAAGCCAATGGCCGTCGTGAGGGAGGTCAGGGCGCACGGCCAGGTGAGCTCGGAAAGTGCGATCCGAGTCGCGTCACCGCCGCCGGTCGCGCCAGCCTGCCGCGCGCGCACAGCGCCCACGACGATGTGCAGTGAGTCAGTGAACCCGATCGTCAGCACGAGGAGCGGCAGGACGATGGACGTGAATCCGTCCGAGCCGAGTCCCAGGAGCCGCGCAAGCCCCGTGGCGACGACCACCCCAAGGAGCGGCGGCAGACCGGCGAGGAAGGTCGCTCTCACGCTCCGGAAGGCGACGGAAGCGATCAGGAACCCAAGCAGTGCGCCCATGCCCATGAAGCCCCATCGTTCGCCCTTGAACGCCCGCTGCTGCGCGCTCCGCAGGACCCCTTCCCCCGTCACGCCCACATCAAGCCGGTCCCCCACGCCGTGCGCATCGAACGCCCCGCGCACGGCGCCGATCAGCTCATCCGCGTAGCCAGGCCCCGGCCGAGGGATCGGCCGGGGGACCGAATCGGAGACCGACCGATTCCCGGCACGTTTCACCGACAAGACGGGGCCAAGCAGCCCGCGCCCGTCCGGGCCGAGCATCGGGGCCCCGGCCATCGGGTGATCCCGGAGGTCCTCGAGGGATCGCTCGCGCTGCCCCGGCACGTCCCACGGCGTCACCCACTGCCCGACCCATGGAATCGCCTCGACCTGGGCTTCGGCCGCACGCAGGGCCATCTCCACGTCAGCCGCGAACACGCCGCCTGGGCCGTTCGCAAAAACGGCGATGAACGTCCCCGCCCGCGGCAGGCCAAACTGATTGTCCGTCTGGGCCGCCTTCGCCCACTCCGTGCCGTCCTCAAGGGGGAAGCTCGGCGGCGGCTGAAGGGCACCGAGCACCGTCAGCCCCAGGAGTATCGACAGTACGGCGCCTCCCCACCGGGGGCGTGCCGCCAGCCAACTCCCAATGCGATTCGACCACTTTCGGTCCGTGTCCCCTGCGATCACGCGAGCAAGCCTTGGATCACTTCCCCATGCACGTCCGTCAAGCGGAAGTCGCGGCCCTGGGACCGATAGGTCAGGCGCTCATGGTCGAGCCCCAGCTGGTGCAGGACGGTCGCGTGCAGGTCGTGGGTGTGAACGGGATCGCGGACGATGTTGTAGGAGAAGTCGTCGGTCTCGCCGTAGACGGTGCCTGGCTTGAAGCCCCCACCGGCCATCCAGATGGAGAAACACCGCGGGTGATGGTCGCGGCCGTAGTTCTCCTTGGTGAGCTCGCCCTGGCTGTACACCGTGCGGCCGAACTCGCCGCCGGAGATGACGATCGTGTCCTCGAGCAGCCCACGCTCTTCGAGATCCAGGACCAACGCCGCCGACGCCTGGTCCGTGTCCTTGGCGCAGCGGGTGATCTCATTGGGCAGGTTGCCATGGTGATCCCAGCCCATGTGATAGAGCTGTACGAAGCGCACGTCGCGCTCGATCATGCGCCGCGCGAGCAAGCAGTTGCGGGCGAAGGTGCCGGGCTTCTTGACGTCCTCGCCGTACCGCTCCAACACGGATTTGGGCTCGGAGCCGATGTCCGTCAAGTCAGGGACGGCCGCCTGCATCCGATAGGCGAGCTCGTACTGCTCGATGCGTGCCCGGGTCTCCGCATCCGCATCGGGGCGCGCGCCGTTGAGTTTCGCGAGGTCATCGAGCATGCCCCGGCGACGCTTGCGGTCGACACCCGGCGTGTCGGCGAGATAGAGCACCGGATCCACGCCGCCGCGCAGCTTCACGCCCTGGTGCTGGGTGGGCAGGAAGCCGCTGCCCCAGAGCCGCGAGTAGAGCGGCTGCTTCGCGCCGCTCGAGGACACCATGACGGAGAACGTCGGCAGGTCCTGGTTCATGGAACCAAGCCCGTAGGAAAGCCACGCGCCCATGCTCGGCCGCCCGGCAAGCTGCGATCCCGTTTGGGCGAAGGTGATGGCGGGGTCGTGGTTGATCGCTTCCGTGACCATGGACCGCACGATGCAAAGTCGATCGGCGATCGCACGGGTATGGGGCAACAGGTCCCCCATCAACTCGCCTGAACCAGCCGCCGGCTGGGCGCCGAACTTCGACGGCGCGATCGGGAATTTGGCCTGGCCCGACGTCATCGTCGTCAGCCGCTGGCCCTTTCGGATCGACTCAGGCAGGTCCTTGCCAAATTGGTCGACGAGGCCGGGTTTCGGATCGAGGGTTTCGAACTGGCTCGGGGCGCCGGACTGGAACAGATAGATGACGCGCTTCGCCTTGGGCTTGTGATGGGTCCCAAGGGGACCCTGCCCAGGCAATGCAGCCCCCGAGGCTCGGTCGAGGGCGCCCAGGGCGATGGAACCAAGGCCGACGGCGCCGGCATGGAGGAAGTGTCTGCGGTCCATCATCGCTTGGTGATCGCCTCGTCGAGGTTCAGGAGAGTCGAAGCCAGCATCGTGTACGCGGCCCACTCTGGCGTTCGATCGGTCTCGGGAGGGGCGGTCGCGCCAGGGCTCAAGAGCTCCGATGCGGCCCCGGGGTTGGCGGCGAAGTCCGCGAGATGGCGCGCGAGGGCGCCCTCCAGAATGTCGAGCTCGACCGGGTTCGGGTGGCGGCTCAGCACGATCCGCATGCCTAACATGAGTCGGGACTCCGGGTCCACGGCCCCCTCCATCATGGCCTTCGCAAGGTGGCGCGCCGCCTCCACGTACGTCACGTCGTTCATCACCGCCAACGCCTGCAACGGCGTGTTCGTGCGGGAGCGCTCCACGGTGCAGAGCTCGAACCCCGGCGCGTCGAAGGTCGTGAGCGTGGGATGGGGCACGGTGCGCTTGCGGTAGGTGTAGAGGCTGCGCCGGAAGAGATCGTCCCCCTCCGAGGGAACGTACGCCCCCTGGCCCGCACCACCTGCGAGCTCTGCCCAAAGCCCCGCGGGCTGGTAGGGCTTCACGGATGGGCCACCGAAGCGAGGCTTCAGGAGGCCACTCACCGCCAGGGCCTGGTCGCGCACGGTCTCGGCATCCAAGCGGTGCCGCGGGCCACGGGCCAGGAGCCGATTGGCGGGGTCTTTCTTGCTGAGCGCCGGATCGCAGTTCGACGTCTGTCCGTAGACATCCGACAGCGCGATGCGGCGCTCGAGGGCGCACAGGTCCCAGCCGGACTGAACAAGGCTCGCCGCAAGGTGGTTCAGGAGCTCGCGGTGCTCGGGACGATCCCCGCGTACGCCGAAGTCGTTCTGGGTTGTCGTGAGGCCCGTGCCAAAGAAGCCCGTCCACACGCGATTGACCGCGACCCGCGCCGTCAGCGGGTTCGCGGGATCGACGAGCCACTTCGCGAGGTCGAGGCGGTCGGTTGGTCCGTCCTCCGGGAGCCCCCCGAAGACGGCGGGAATATCGGGCCGCAGGGGATCGCCGATGGGCTTGTCGTATTGGCCGCGGTCCAGGACGAAGGTCTCCCTCGGCTCCTCGCGGTCGCGCAGGACCATGGCCGTTGGAATCTCGTTCTCCACCATGCGGGCGCGCTGTTGAGACAACGCCCGAAGAGCGGCCCTCTTCTCCCGTAGCGGCTCGTCAAAACACGCCGCAAAGAAATCCGTCGACCGCGAACGCTTCGCACGGCGCTCGGCCAAGTCGAGGACCTGGGAGCGGTCGAACGCATCCCGGTCGATACGAAAGTCGAGCATCGTCCCGGTGAGATCCCCGGCGTAGCGGCGGGTGCCTAGCCTGAGCGGTTCGTCCACAGCGATCGTGCCGTCGAGGGCATCTTTTTCGACCGTGAGCCCTTGGGCGACACCGTTGATGTAGATCATCACGCCGGCCGCCTTGCCCGTGCCGTCGTAGGACACGGCCACGTGCTGCCAGAGATCCTTGTTCAGAGGCTCCTTGCCCACGACTTTGATCGCGTTCCCCGACCACGAGTGGATCAGATGCACCGCGGGCCGCATGTCGTTCAAGAGAACGAGGTCTGTGCCCTGGTAGGTGTCGTCGTCCACCATGCGGCTGTAGACAGCGCCGTGGCCGGTGGGATTGAGCCACATGGAAACCGTGAACGAACGGTCCCCTTCGAAGGAAACGGCGCGCCCGAGGTCGGGGGCGGCTTCGGCGCTTCCCGCCAGGGCGATCGCAGCCGGCCCGAGCCAACCCGGCACCACGGCATCGAGCGCCTTCGAAGCCTCCGTGACCGTCTCGCCGGTGTAAGTCAAGAGCGGCCGCGGCAGCTGCGGCTCTTCCTCGAGGTCGAGCGACCTCTGCCACTTTCGAAAGCGCGCAAGCGCCTCTCCGTCTAGGTTCCCGAGATCGGCCTTCAGCTTCTCGATGGCCACGTCCAAGACTCCAAGACGCTCCGTAACGTCGGGAGCCGGGACGGTGATCAATGGCGGTACGTTGCCCCGCGTCTCTTGGTACACGCCCTTCTCATCGATGGAGTTGAAGAAGCCGTAGAAGCGATAGTAGTCCGCCTGGGTGAGCTGGTCGTATTTGTGGTCGTGGCATCGCGCACACGCGAGGGTCAGGCCGAGGAACGCCGTCGCGGTCGTCTCCGCGCGGTCCGCCACGTTCTCCACACGCCACTCCTCGTCGAGGGATCCCGCTTCCGTCACCATTCGGTGGTTGCGCTGGAATCCGGTGCCGAGGATCGTCGCCGTGTCCGCTCCCTCCATCAAATCGCCGGCCACCTGGCGCATGACGAACTGGTCGTAGGCCATGTTCGATTCAAACGCCTGGAGCACCCAGTCCCGCCACGGCCATTGGTCCCGGCGGAAGTCGTTCTGATAACCGTTCGTGTCGGCGTAGCGGGCCACGTCCAGCCACTCCCGGGTTCGGTGTTCCGCGTGGCTCCTGCGCGCGAGAAGGTCGTCGACCACCAGCCCCTTGGCCGCCCGTCGCTCGGCGTGGCTCCGGGCGCCCAGCATGAGACGATCGAAGGCATCGAGCTCGGGGAGAGTTGGCGGGAGGCCCGTGAGGTCGAGGGTCACGCGCCGGAGCCAAGCGGACGGCTCCGCGGGCGCCGAGGCAGCGAGGCCTTCGTCCGCCAGACGTTGCCGGATGAAGGTGTCGATCGGATCCTTGTTCCAGCTCAGCTCGGGATCGGGAGCCGGCTCCCTGGGCGGCACGTCCCCAGCCCCGAAGGGTTGATACGCCCAGTGCGCCTCCCACTTGGCCCCGCTTTCAATCCAAGCCCGCAGGGTCTCGACCTCGTCCACCGAGAGCGGCTTCTCGAAATCGGGCGGGGGCATGATCCAATCGGGATCGGACTCGGTGATGCGGGAGTGGAGCTCGCTGGCTTCCAAGTCCCCCGGCTCGACGGCTGAGAGGATGGCCGCCGCAGAGTCCAATCGAAGCCCCGCCTTCCTCGTCCCGGCATCTGGACCGTGGCAGTGGAAGCAGTGATCCGAGAGGATCGGAAGCACCTCGGAATCGAAGTCGGGCGTGTCTCCGCCAAAGGCGAGCAGCGCGGTCGCAAGGTGCAAATGCATGGGACCGGAGAGGATATCGAATCTCCTCTCCTGTCTCTTATACACATCTGACGCT
>CAJXRJ010000422.1 GCA_913058555.1 uncultured bacterium | reverse complement strand
CCCTTGAGCGGGCCCTTCTTCGAAGCGGCGGAGAAGGCGGCGTTGACTTCCTCAACGGTGACCTTCTTCTTGAGCCGCGCGACCAGGTCGACGACCGAGCCGTTCGGGACCGGGACGCGCATCGCCATCCCGTCGAGCTTGCCGGCAAGCTTCGGAAGGACCTTGCCGACGGCGCGGGCGGCGCCCGTGGAGGTCGGGATGATGTTCACCGCGGCGGCGCGGGCGCGGCGCAGGTCCTTGTGGGGCAGGTCCAGGATGCGCTGGTCGTTGGTGTAGGCGTGCACGGTCGTCATCAGGCCGTGATCGATGCCGAAGGAGTCGTCGAGCACCTTCGCGAGCGGCGCAAGGCAGTTCGTGGTGCAGGACGCGTTGGAGATGATCCGGTGGTCGCCCTTCAAGTTGGCGTCGTTCACGCCAAGGACGATCATGGCGTCGATCTCGTCCTTGGGCGGAACCGTCAGAACGACCTTCTTGGCGCCGGCGTCGAGGTGCTTGGTGCAGGCCTCACGGGTGGTGAACACACCGGTAGCTTCGACGACGAAGTCGACCTTGTTCTCGGCGTGGGAAAGGTTGGCGGGGTCCCGCTCGGAGGTGATGGCGATCTTGCGTCCATTGACGGTGATCGCCCCTTTGGTGGCCTTGACCTTCCCTTCGAACTGTCCATGGACAGAGTCGTACTGGAGGAGGTGGGCCAGGGTCGCGGCGTCGGTCAGGTCGTTGATGGCGACGACCTCGACGCCAGCGGTGTTCTCAATGATGCGGAAGACGTTCCGTCCGATGCGGCCGAAGCCGTTGATCGCGATGCGCATGGGGTCGGGGCGGAGTGGCGCGACAGCACCCTCCGTGCGGGGATGGTAGGTCCCCGGCTCGTTAGGGTTGGACCCTCGGAACCTCGAAAGATCGGGCGCTCAAAGAGGCGGCCCCCAGGAAAGGAAGTCGCATTCAGGCGCGCCCGAGCCCGCTCGGCCCTCGGGAAATGAAGAGGCGGCAGGAACCGACTTCGGTAAATAACCGCGAGAAGACGGGACAGAGCCTACGGAGGCCCGCCGATTGGATCAACGGACGTAGGTCGGTACCCCCCATCGAGTTCTTCGAACGTCGCTCCCCCCCTCTGAGTTCCCTCGGCGCCTTATGCCGCCCCGAGCCTCAGGACCCGCGCGCTCGAAATCGCGAATTGACCTGCTCCGGACAGCGCCAAGCGCCCATCGGATCCGCAAGGCCCGAACCTGGCTCAGCCCGCCTTCACTCCCAAGTGAGGCGATGCCTGGCGAGGGGAGGTTCCGCGGAGAATGTGGGCCGCTGAACCCCAGGTCCCGCCGAACGACCTCACGGCGCGCCCTCGGGCGACTAGTATCTACTCTGCCCCATCCCCCATTTGGCCATCATCCATCTGGGACGGGCAGCCAACGAAGACGGCTCGGGCCGACCCTCGACGTGACCAACCGCGACCCCAAAGAACAAGACGCACGGCCCCTCAGCCGGAGCGCCTCCAGCACCCCCGCCGACGATCGACGAGATCCCGGCCAGCCCCCTCTCCGTTCGGACAGGATCGGCGCCTCCCCGGAGCGGACCGAGTCCCAACCCGGCGGCGACCCAAGGGCTCAGGCTTGGACCGGACACGGGTCCACGGCCTGGGATCTTCGATGGGCGCGGCTCGCTCGGCCCCTTGAGGTTCGCCCGACGACACCGGTGGCCGTGGCCCTCTCCGGCGGCGCTGACAGCGTGTTCCTCCTGCACCTGATCGCGCGGTCCATCCCGCGGCCCAAGGCCCTCGCCATCCACGTGGACCACGGCCTGCGCGGCTCAGAGTCCGGCGGAGACGCGGAATTCTGCGCCCGCCTCTGCGCCAAGCTCGGCATCCCTTTCGCCAGGCGGGTGGTAGAGATCGACCCCGAAGCCGGCGACCTGGAAGCCCGCGCCCGCGAGGCCCGCTACCGCGCACTGGCCGAAGAGGCGAGCGCCGCAGGTATCCCCGTCCTGCTCACGGGCCATCACGAGGATGACGCCGTCGAGACCCTCCTCATGCGCTGGATGCGGGGCACCGATATGGCTGGCCTGGCTGGCCTGCGCCGCGAGACGGTCCTCGGGAAAGCCCACGCAGAGACGGTCAAGCTACGCGTCCTGCGCCCGCTAGTGGCCCTGCGGCGCGAAGAGGTCCGCAGCGCCCTCCGCCGTGAGGGTCTGGAATGGCGCGAGGACAGCTCCAACACGTCCACCCGATTCACCCGCAATCGGGTTCGCCACCAGGTCCTGCCTGAGATCGAAGCCAAATGCGGCGAGGAAGGGGTCGAAAACTTCTTCGACTTCGCCCGCGCGATCGAGTCCTTCGAGGACGAGATCGCCGACCGCACGGCTCACATCCAGTGGGAGCCCGTGGCCCATGAGGCCGCGCGCCGCTCGACCTCGATGCCCGATCTTGGGGGACGCGTTCGGCGCGAGACCCTCGCGGACCTTGAGGCCCCCTTCATGCGACGGGCCCTGGGCCGGTTGATTGGAGAGGGCACCGGGAAGCGCCCTGGCCGCGACTTCCTCAGCCACCTCGCGGAGGACATCACGGAGGGCCGCACCGGTCGCCGGGAGGTCCACCAGGGCTGGAGTGTGCAACTGCAGTCGGACGCGATGCACCTCACGCCCCCATCCGGCTCGTTGACCGGTTCGCCGGGCAGCTCACCCTCTGAGATCTCCCAGGGCGGCACCGCCATCGCCGAACCGGTGAGCCAAACGAAAGCACGACCGGCACCCAAGGCCCCGAAAGTGGAAGGCGCCGCGCAGGCCAGCCCCCACGCCGAACGGCCGCAGGAAGCGCCCCTGTCACGCCCCCTAGCCGAAGGTGCCCCGGCGACCGAGACGGAATACGAGCTTCAGCCGGCACCGCGACAGGCCCCCACGACCATCACCGGCCACGGCCTCGCCCTCGGCATCCCTGGCTCGGTACAGCTTCCGGACGGGCGCTCGATCCATGCGGAATTCGTGACCAGCGGAGACGCGACGGACTCCTCCACCACCACCGTTGAGATCGACGCGGCACAGGCGGACGGCCTGCGCGTGCGATTCGAACGCCCGGGCGATCGGTTCTGGCCCCTCGGGGCCCCCGGCCACAAGCCCCTGCGCCGGTTCCTCGGGTCCGTCGGGATCCCACGGGAAGAGCGCGGTCAAGTGCCCGTGGTCGTCTCCAGCGAGGACATCCTTTGGGTCGCAGGCGTTCGCATTGCGGAGCACCACAAGGTCACCGAGACCACAGCCCGCCGAATCCGCCTCTCGATGCGAGGCGCCCGCGGCGAGTGATCGCTCGCGCGTTCCCCCGATCGATCTGAGCCCCACCGGGTTCCCGTCCGCGATGGGATCCCGGGGTGGTTGCTCCTCCCCGCCTGCTGACGCGGTCTACTCGGTGACTCTGGACCCCAGTACGGATATCCTCCGTGCCCGTGATTCAGCCTCCCCACCAGCCTCCTTTCCAGGCTCCCCAGCCCGCGCCCGATGGTTCACAGGGTCCATCCGCGCGTCCCGCGTCACCGCGGGGCAAGTGGGACGACTCGGCCGCCGAGCTCCATTCGACCCTTCGGGCGAATCTCGACGGCGTGAGGTCTCAAATCGCTACGGCCGCCCAGGGTGAGGGGAGACCTGAACCAACGCTCGTGGCGGTGACCAAGTCCGTGACTTCGACGGTCGCCATGGCGTTGCACCGTATCGGATGCCAAGACCTCGGGGAGAACCGAGCGCCAGCCTTCCAAGAGAAGGTGGCAGCCTTCCAGGCGGCGGGCCTTCATCCCACATGGCACTTCATCGGGCACGTCCAACGGAACAAGGCCCGACGCATCCTTGAGCACGCCGACGTCTTGCATTCGGTCGACTCCCTGCGCCTCGCCGAGACGGTCGCTCGGCTCCTCGCGGAGCTCGGACGAACAGTGGGCCTCTTCCTGGAAGTCAACCTCACCGGCGAGGAGCAAAAACACGGCTTGACCGATGGCCAATGGGAAGACGCCCTCGAAGCCCTCGCCAAGACCCCCGAGGCCCGTGTCCTCGGCTTGATGGCCATGGGGCCCCTTCAGGAACGCGGCGGGAAATCCACGGACGCGGTCTTTGCCGAAGCGCACGCCCTGGGCACCCAACTCGAACACACCCACGGACACCTTTTCGAAGGTGGCACCTGCCGCCTATCCATGGGCATGAGCGGCGATTTCGCCTCAGCCATTCGCCACGGCTCGACCCACGTGCGCGTCGGCTCGTCGCTCTTCCAGTCCATCCCATCGGCTTCCCCCTCGGCTTCCCCATCGGGACCGGCGGCCCCTTCGCAATGAGTGATTCCAAAAGGACCGACTCGCTATTCCTGTCCGTGCTCAAGGGCTCGGGCGCCACTGACAGGGCCGCCCCACCCGTGGAGCTTCCCCGTAGCGGCAAGCTCATTCTCGGCTCGTCCGCCGAGCGCTCGGGTCTCGTCATCACGGGCCAGGGCGTGGCGGACGTGCACTGCGCCATTGGAAGACTGAAATCGGGCGGCTGGGCGCTCAAGGACCTTGGCTCGTCCTTTGGAACCATGGTCAACGGGGAGAGGGTCGAGACCGCCAAGCTCCAATCCGGTGATGAGATCCTGCTTGGATCGCGGAAGCTGCGCGTGACGTCGGCGGCTGAGGCACCAGCGCGGCCCCCAGAGCCAGCCCGAAAGTCCGCGCCAAAGTCCGCGCCGAAATCAGGGCCCAAGTCAGTCGGCCGGCCCGCTCCCAAGCCCATTCCGGCGACGCCGAAGGCCACCAGTCAACCCGTCGCCGTCGCCGGCTACGCCATCACCAAAGAGCTTGGACGCGGGGCCATGGGCAACGTCGTCCTGGCGACCCAGACGAGCCTGGATCGCAAGGTGGCCTTGAAGCTCCTCAAGTCCGAGCTCGCCAAGGACGTGAGTTTCGTGGACCGATTCCGCAAGGAAGCCCGCGCGGCAGCGCAGCTGAACCACCCGAACGTCGTCACCGTCTTCGACGTGGGCGAGGACGGCGGGCACCACTTCCTCGCCATGGAGTACATGGACGGCGGATCGGTCGAGACCATGCTCGAGGCCCGCGGTCGCATCCCATGGGACGAGACGCTCCAGGTCATCCGTGACGCGGCGTCAGGCCTCGTGTACGCAGAATCCAAGGGCATCGTGCACCGGGATCTCAAGCCTGAGAACCTCATGCGCAGCGCCGCTGGCGTCACCAAGATCGCAGACCTCGGCCTTGCCATTCAGGTGGAGCAAGAGGGGGTCGATGCGGACGGTGGCAAGGTCTTTGGCACGCCCCACTTCATCGCTCCAGAGATCGTGCGAGGGGCCGTCCCCACGCCCCAGTCAGACCTCTATTCCCTGGGTGCGACGGCCTACCGAATGCTGTCAGGCCGCACGCCCCACCACGGCACCGGCGCCCGGGAGATCCTGCAGTCGCTCCTCTCCAGCGCCCCACCCGAGCTCGAGCTTCTCGTGGTCGGCATCCCACCCAAGGTGGCGAAGTTCGTGCACCGCCTGCTCGCGAAGGACCCCGCTGAGCGCCAGCGAACGGCATCCGAAGTGGTGCGCGAAATTGACGAGCTGCGCGCCACCGGCGGCAAGATGGCCGCGGGCGGTGGGAACCGCAAGGTGGCGATCGCCGGCGCCGCAGCCTTGGTCCTGGGACTGGGCGCCTGGATGGCGAGTCGTCCTGACTCGGTGGACGAACCCCAGGAACCCGACGGCTTCGCGGTCCGAAGTGGCGACGGAACCGTCGCAGGGACAGGGCCGGGCGATGCCCCTCCCGATCCTGTGGACGGCGGCTCCAGTGCCCGACCTGGAACCCAACCCAGCACCGCCCTCGGTGGCGGCACGGACGGGTCCACGGGAAACAACGGACCGGAGGAAACCGGGCCGCCCCTTGTCGAGGGTGGATCAGCCGATCCCGAAGCCGACTTTGAAACCCAGGCACGACGGGCGTTCGGGGATCTCGCGTCCGAGATGCTCTCACCCACGGAGCGCTCCACCCGGCTCAAGCAGTTCGCGGTGGAATACGCCGGAACGGACACCGCGAACGAGGCTCTCGCCTTGGCCTCGGCCCTCGACGACGGCGATCGCAACGAACGCGCTGAGACCCAGGCCCTCGATGAGTTGCGCTCGGGCACCGTCGACGCCATGACGGCTGCGACGGCACTGGACGCGACCCCCTTCTCGCCCTCGGCGAGCCTTGCGGCCCTTGGGAGGATTCCGGTACCAGCGGACCTCGCTGGGGACGCGGCACTCACCGGCGCCAGGGTCGAACTCGTCGGTCAGGTCCTCGCGAAATGCATGGCGCTCGGAGAGGCCGCCAAGGACGCGGCCGACGAGGCCGAATCGAGCGGGTTCTATGGGGCCACGGTCAGCGCCCTGCGGGACCACTTGGATGCGGCTACCCTCGACGATACTGCCGTGGCCTTCGCGCGCGAATTGGCTCCCCCCAACCTCGATGCCTACGAGGCCCAGACCCAGGAGATCCGCGCACGCCTCACGGGGCTCGCCGGACGGGAAGCCGAGTTTGAAGCAGAGCGCATCCAAAGGGAACGCGCGATGATCGGCGAGACCCTTGGGGATAGCTTCGAGGCCCAGCTCTCAGGGCTCGACCTCGTCGCGGCCGCGGGCAGCGTGCGCGCTGCCGCCTCCCTCGTCCGGAGCGACGCCCTGCGCGAGAAAGTCGAACTCACCGCGATGGATCTCGAGATCTGTCTCTTATACACATCTCCGAGCCCACGAGACTAGGCATGA
>CAJXRJ010000421.1 GCA_913058555.1 uncultured bacterium | reverse complement strand
CACACTGCATATCGTCGGCAGCGTCAGATGTGTATAAGAGACAGAGCGCCGCCCCCATGTTCCGCAAGATCCTCCCCCTGTTCCTCGCCTCAGCGGGCCTCGTGTCCCCCGCCCACGCCCAAGGCGCCGCCCAGGGCGATGGGCACGAGCTGCGCGCCGCACTGGACGAGATCCTGATGGATGCCGCAGCGGCCAATCTGCCGGCCTCCGTCGACCTTCGCCCAAAGATGCCGCCGGTAGGAAGGCAGACGATGAACGACTGCGCGGCCTGGGCCTTCGGGTACTACGCGCGCAGCTACATCGAAGCGCGCAACCAGCAGTGGACCCCCAAGGAAGATTCGCTCATCTTCTCGCCCTCGTTCATTTACAACCAGGTCAACGGCGGCAAGGACGAAGGCAGCAACCCGGTCAAGGTGCTTGAGCTCCTGCGCGACCAGGGCGCCTCGACCCTTGAGACATTCCCGTACGCGCCGAAGGATCACTTGGTCCAGCCACCGGCGGTGGCACGCGCCGAGGCCCCGGTCTTTCGCATCGAGGATTTCGGCATGGTCCAAAGCGGTGCACAGATGCGTGCGCTGCTCGCGCGCGGGGAGGTCGTCGTCGTTGGGGTACGCACCAACCCCATCTTCTCCGCGGGGCGCTATTCGGTTTACGACACCGCGGCCCATGAACGCGGACGCGCCATGCGTACGGCGGGCCAACCCCACGGCTACCACGCCATGGCCATCGCTGGCTATGACGACGCGCGGCAGGCCTTCCTGTTCATGAATTCCTGGGGCAAGGACTGGGGAGACGGCGGCGCGGTCTGGGTGCACTACGACGTGGCCGAGAGCTTCAACCTCTCGAGCGGCACCGAGAACCTGGTGGACTACGGCCTTGTCATGTACGACTCGCGCACGTTCCTCGATCGCTCAGACGGGCGTTGGTCGGAGATCGAGCTCGACGACATGAAGCTCGGCGTACGGGCGACCTTCGACGGGGTGAACTCGGACGCGGAGCGCATCTTTCGGCTCCACCTGGATCTCGTTGGCCCGGCGAGCGCGTCGAAGTACATCACGCAGGTGAACTACGAACGGGTGGTTGATGGGAAGGTCGTCGACGCGGCCATGACCAAGGGGGCACGCTTCGGCGGCTTCTACAGGAACCTCTTCACGACGGAGACCGAGGGGGTCATGCGGGCCACGGTGACCGATAAGCGCGGAGAGATCACCGTCCTCGAGGGAGCCTTCACCATCGACACGTCGAGCCTGCGTTCGATGCGCCTCGAACAGATCGATGCTTACTTTGGCAAGCATCGGGACAGCGGCGAGGACCACTGGCGCTGGACCCTGCTCCCGCGCCTCTCGCCCAGGGATTGGGCAGACCTGACGGAAATTGTATGGGAGGTGCCCGATGAACAGCGCGGGCACCGCACCCTCGCGACCTACACCCACGATGGAAGCACGAACCCTTCCTTCGACAAGGACTCACAGGCCGCCCTGACCGGCATAGGCGCCGGTCCCACCGAGGGCCGCGCGCGGCTGCGCTTCGCCGATGGCACGAACCACACCCTCGCTTTCCCGATGCGGCCCTTCACTTCCCCCGTACTGGATGGGCCCGAGCTGTCCTTTGTGCGCCGGGACGAAGGCCAGTACCACGACCAGCTCTGGTCGCACTTCGAAGCGCGCCTCGTCTATCCCGAGTGCCTGCACCCCTACGTCTCGGGAGGCGTCTTTCGGATCGATGGCCTGCGCCCCGACGGTGGGGGCCTGGTCCTGATCGGCGAGCAGAGCATTTGGCCCCGGCCGAGGGACGTGGCGGTCGCTGGCTACGCCTGCCGCAACCTGCTGGTTCGGGGGGATCTCGACCTGAAGATCACGTCACTAGGCAACCTCCAATACGTCGACCTAGCCAGTGTCTTCGGCAAGGCCCCAGGCGGGGGCTGGTTCACCTACGCGGACATTGGCGGACGCTGGACCACCCTCGATCTCGACTCACCGAAGTTCGACGTGGACTGGGAGGACCGCTACGTCGGGCCTGTGGAGGGGGTGCCGACGTGGGAGATCATTGCGTACATGTTCGAGAACCACGGGTCGTCGTATGGCCTACCGGAATGGACCTGGCCGGAGGACGTCGAGTACCTGGGCGAGGTCGAGACCGAGGGGAGTTGGTTGACGGGCCACAAACTCCGCGCCACGGGACCGTTTGAGGTGTCCGCAACGCTGGAGTCCTACGAGGACGACTCCACCGCCTCGGTCAGCGCACGGATCTCTCCTCGGTCCCCGCAATCCGGCGCCATTAGCCTTGTGGCAGAGCACGGATCCCAGGAACAAATGGAGACTCCGGAGGGGCACGGGGAGAAGACCTTTGTCACCACGCACGTCCACGGACCGCTGCAAGAGCTCGGTCGAATCACTTCCATGTCCGTCCTGAGCCCGAGTTTGGCCGGAGGGTGGATCGACGGCACCGCCGAGCGTGAGAGCGTTGGAGACTACGATCTGGAGGGTCTCCTGGCCGGGAGGCTCCTGGCTCCGCCGGCCAACGTACCGGTGCGGGCGAGGGTGACCTTCGAGGACGGCTCGACGAGCCTTCTGGCGGCTCAGCCCCGTGGGTTCTCGCCGTACCCCATCACAGAGGAGCTCGTTCTCGGGGCGCTCGAGCGCCCATGGGGCATCGAGGGGGGCAGGCCGACTTGGTTGATTGAAGTCAGCCTCCAGGGGCACGCATCGATCCTGGGCCAGGTGCAATCGATGAGCCTGACCGCGACCCGTGAGGATGGGACCACCGAGTCCCTGCAGGCACCGAAGCCAGGGGACGTGTTGGAGGTTCACTCCAGCGTCCCCCTGCGCTTCGACGCCATGGTGGAGTTTGACCCTGCGACGGGCCGCGAACCCTTGGCCCTGCAATCCCACGCCACCCTGCGCACCGCGTTCACGGATCAGCCCCTTGTGGCCCGCGTGCGCACGGCCGGCGCCGAGGAATTCACGTTCGATCCGAACAGCTGGGAGGATCCGATGGCCATGGAAGAGCCTGAGACGTACGCGACTCTCCACCTCATCGGGTGGGAGCGTGACCTACGCTCCATTTCGCACGTTGAGTACGTGGAAGTGGACAACGAGGCGAAACGCTTCGTCGACGACTACGAGCCCACGACCAGTGTCGTGGCGGACCGTCGGGGGGGGAGCCAAGGGGCGTTCTCGCATACCTTCTCCTTCCTCAGCCCCGACTTCGAGTTCACCCCCACGGTGCATTTTTCGGACGGAAGGCCGCCGGCCCGGTTGTCGCCTGTCGTGGTCAACGGCAGCATTTACCGCCCGGAGTTGGGCGCCCGCTCCCGCGTTCAACATTGGGGGCATGCCCCGGACGGCAAGCCCACTTGGCTGATGCAATGCGATGCGGACCTGTCATTGTCCGGATTCCGAACCAACCACGTTCGCTACTACTTCGACGATGGCAACAACGCGGCGGTCTTGGTCGAGGACGCCCCCGTGGGGCCTTGGCCGATCAGTGAGCCGCTTGAGCGCGGCCGGCGATTCCTCGTGTCGCAGGTCCTTCCGGGTCTTCCGGCGGAGGTTGTCACGGCGAACGTTCCAGACCTCGTCTTTGCGCCGCGGTTCGCCATCGAGTCCTACCACCCGGGGCAAATCCCGGAACTGGGGCGACGCAGCCTGAAGGTCGAGGAGGAGCGCGTCGCGCGGATGCCCGCGTCGGCTCCAACGAGGGCCCTGGAGCTCGTCGTGGCGCCCTTTCCGGGCAGCTCTCCAGACGGCCTGCAACACATCGAGCTGCGTGGACCGCTGTCGGACACCGCGCACATCGCTCGGGTTCTCTACACGATCGAGCGCGACGGTGCCCAGATCACGGTGAACCCGTTCACCGTGGATGGCAACGGCCACGAACGCTTCGACGCGCGCTTGGTGGGCCCAGCCCCCGCCGCGGTGACGGCTCAATTGATGGACGCGAATGGCAAGGTCCTGCGCACGCTGCACTGGACTCGCTGACCGATCATGCGGAGCATGCTCCCCCTGGGTGGGCTCGGTCTCCGCTTTTCGACCTCTTCGTACCGGTCGCTGCCGCCCCTGGGGCATCAGCGACCGGTCGCGACACCAGAGGCCTTATCTGGAATTGCCCGCGCGCGATGCGTCTACCATGGACGCATGCGCCTCACCTCCCAGATCCTGTGCTTGCTCGGTGTCACCGCCTGCGGGTCGGACTCCCCCTCCCAGGGCGTCGACCCGCCCGGGAGCGGTACCGCCTCGACGATCGATGTTGTCGAGCTCGAAACGCCCGCGGGAACCCGGAGCGGGCAGCCACGCCTCGCGCGGCATGCAGATGGGCGAGTCCTGCTCAGCTGGCTGGAGACGACTGAGGCGGTGAGCACCCTCTACCACTCCACCTTCGACGGAGAGGAGTGGAGCCCCAAACTCCCGGTGGCGGGGGGCGACGACTGGTTCGTCAACTGGGCGGATACGCCCTCGGTCCAGCCCATCGACCACGATTTCTGGGTGGCCCATTGGCTGCAGAAGACCCCGGGTGGCCCGTACGCGTATGACGTAGCCCTCTCCCTTTCGACCGATGGGGGGCAGACCTTCGGAGAGGGCATGGTGGCTCACCGGGACGGCACTTCCAGCGAGCACGGATTCGTCAGTGTCTTCTCGGACGCGGGGCGCGCGGGCGTCGTCTGGCTGGACGGCCGCGAGACGGCTGGCGGGGCTCACGGGCATGCGGATTCAAAGGTGCCGGCGGGAGCCATGACCCTGCGCGCAGCGGCGCTTCGGGCGGACGGGACACTAGAAGATGAGCAGCTCATCGACGAGCGTGTCTGTGACTGTTGTCCGACGGATGTGGCCATGACGTCGCTCGGCCCGGTGGCCGTGTACCGCGACCGAACCACCGACGAGGTCAGGGACATCTACGCGTCGCGCTTGGTGGACGGCGCTTGGCAGGCAGGTCGACCCGTTGCGCGCGACGGGTGGAACGTCGCGGGCTGCCCCGTCAACGGCCCGGCGATCGCGGCCTCTGGGACCCGGGTCGCCGTGGCTTGGTACACGGCGCCCGGCGATGCGCCGCGTGTCTTGCTGGCGACCTCCAAGGACTGCGGCCAACACTTCGGGCAGCCGCAGCTCGTCGCGGGCGACACAGCGATTGGCCGTGTCGACGTCGCCGTGCTCAAGGGCGGCGAGGTCGTCGTGAGTTGGATCGACGCCAGCGGTGCCGACGGTGCCGAGCTCTGCATCCGGGTGCTCGATGCCCAGGGCCAACTTGGCCCAAGGATCGCGTTGGCCGATATGGGGGCCGCCCGTGCGGCGGGCGTACCGGCGATCGAGATCACCGGTCGCTCGCTGGTCTTCGCGTGGACGGACGTGACCGGCGAGACCGCGCAGGTTCAAACAGCTCGTTTTGGGCTGTAGCCCAGATCACATCACCTGAAGATGACCTGCAGAGCGCCTGTGTAGTTGTTCCCGACGGGGTTTGGCATGTCCCGGAACCAGGCCTGGAAACCGAGGATGTCGCCGGCCATCGCCGAGGCCGCGCCGCCGCCCACGGGGAGGTTGGTCAGGTCGAGGGTCAATTGCATGGTCCCGCCGGCACTGATCCGTTGGAGCTGGCCTGGGCCGTTGAAGAGCCCGATGGAACCGCGCATGCAGTTGAGCCCATCGCTGGTGGAGCTTGAGAAAGGGCTCTCCGGCTCCGGGAGATCCGAATAGAAAAACGCACCGAACCGGTTTGCCGGAAGGTCCGACGCCACCAACGTCATCGCGTTGTCACTGGCGACCGTGCTTCCCGTCACGTCGATGCGTCCAATCTGTCCGGTCGAGTTAGGAACCGTGTAGGGGCAGTAGTGGAAGACGTCGCCGGCCGGTGGGCCCGCTGGAATGGCGAACCCCAAGCCTTGGGCGAAGATGGGCAAGTCCGCAAGCATGGTCGACGTCCCGGTGGCCATGTCGTAGCGGTAGAGCACGCCGAACAGGGTGATGACGTAGATCGTCCCGTCAGTGTCGATCTCGACACCCGTGACGCGGTTGCCAAGCCCGTGGGGGCCGAGGTCGACGACGGTGCCGTCCATCGGGTCGTAGCGCACGAAGTTCTCGGACACGCTGGCGATGAGCACGGTCCCGTCCAGGTCAATCGCCATATCCGACTCCGAAAGCGGCCCGTTCCCGAAGGCGACGAGTGCGTCCTGTCCGGTCACCATGTCGAGCGCGCTGAGGTAGCCGAATACGCTCCCCGTGCTGTACCCGCGGGAATCTGGCGCCACATCGAGCGAGTAGCTCGGGAAGAGCGAGAACGTGGAAATCTCCGTGGAGATGAAGGTCGCAGGGTCGATCCTGAAGAGGCGCGAGGTCCCCGAGAAGCCCGTGGTCGTGCCGACAATCACGAACTCGCCCGTGGTGGGGTCGACCGCGATGTCCCGCGCGATGCGGCCGTTGAGCGTGCTCGCATCACCGACCTGCACGGAAGTCGGCTGGGTCGCGTAGTCGTCGATACGGACGATCTGGCCGAGGCCACTGACGGCGTAGAGCTCCTGTTGGGCGGCGGCCGTTGAAGGCAGCGCGAGGGCCAGCAAGCAGGTGAGGGCGGAGGAGTGGCTCAGCATGGTCGTGGGGTGTGCGGGGTGAAGGACTCGCCGCTTGGGTCCACCTCACCCTGGGGAACGTGGCACCTAAGTCCCAAAAGACTGGCTGGCAGCCCCGCCCGTTGGGCTTGGGGCCCCGAAATAGGTCTAGCAGGCCGTTGAACAATTCAACTATCCAGAAAACCGCCCCTCGAACGC
>CAJXRJ010000420.1 GCA_913058555.1 uncultured bacterium | reverse complement strand
GAGATGTGTATAAGAGACAGCTGGGAGGAGCGTTGCCCCCTCCAATGGCCTCTCTACGGTGCAACAGGGGGATCATTCAGCCTTTCACGGGCAATAGAAGGGGTCTCCACCATACGAACCCGCGGCGCGCGAATTGGGCGGGCAAAAACCGCGGGGGCGTGAAAGATCGCGTGCCGGTTCACCATCAAGACTGGTGTAGCCCCCCTTTCCGGGGCCCTTCGAGACCCCTAGAGGAACGAAACCCATGTGCTTCTTGTTCAAGACACTCTTCCGCACTGCAGTCATCGGAACCGCGCTTACCGCAGCGGTCGTCGGTGGAACGGCCATGATCGTTGGGCCCGAGCGGGTCGGAGCGATGGCCGAACAGGTGACCGGCCACATCGAGTCCCATTTCGACGCCAACCTCGATGACCCCGTGGTGCTCCGCCGTCAATTGGCCGAGGTGAAGCGTCAATACCCCACCAGGATCAAGGCCGTCCGCCAGGACCTTGCGAGCCTCCAGGAGGAGACTCGCCGCCTCACCAGGGAGAAGGCCATCTCCGAGCGCGTTGTTGCGCTGGTGGACCTGGACCTGTCAAGGCTCACCCCAGCGCTCCAGGAGGCCCGCGCCCAGCTCACCAGCACCGGCGTGAAGCAAGCTGCGATCGCCTTCGATGGGGAGGTGATGAGCCTTCGCCGTGCGAACTCCAAGGCCCGCGAGATCGAACGAACGCGGCTTGCCCACGCGGCGACAGCTGCCGATGCTGAACACAACCTCAAGTACCTGGGCGCCCAAGAGGAGCGCTTCCAAGCACTCTTGCTTCAGCTTGAGGAGGAGCAGGCCCAGCTCAGCGCTCAGTTGGTCCAGCTGGAGAATGAAGTCGAGTCCATCGCCCGGAACGAGCGGCTGATCAAGATGTTGGCGGCTCGCCAAGCGACGCTTGAAAGCGCCGAACGCTTCAAGGTGGGTAGCCTCGACCACGTGACAGGCCTGCTGGAGCGCAAACGCGCGGAGCAGGAAGCTGAACTGGACCAGCTCGCGGCGGGCGTGGAGGCGACTAGCTACGAGGACATCGCCGTGGAGCAGCTGCGGGTGGAGACCAGCGAGGGTGCCGAGGTCCTGACGACTATTCAGGGGCGTTGATTGGGGAGGGTCGTTCGGAGATGACTCTCGCGATAGGGGCGAGGGGGGTGATCGTCGCCTCCCCCGCCCCCTTCTGTTGGTCCAACGGAACTGGCCCCGTCTGGTGTTGGCCAAGCCGTTGACATTTGGGGCAACCCAAACTCAGTCAGCAGAAACTCAGCCTGGAGGGCTAGGCGCGCAGAATGGCGAGGGGCTGAGCGCCCCCCAGTCTTGCCGCCAACCCAGTAGCTCACTCAATCGTAAGGGCCGTTCCGCGAAGCCGGCGAACTGTGCAGGCGTCATTTTATCGGCGTTGAAGCGTGGGATAACCCAGTTGCGGAAGCCGTTGATTAGTCGGAGATGCAGATCAAGGTACCTGCACTTCTTGCTGACCAGCCATGACTCCCTACGGAGTCTACCCACACGATCACGGAGGCAGGCTTCCGTGTGATTGATCGCGAAGAGTGACGTCCCGGCACCACGCGGCTTCTTGCTTAGGGTCTGTTGGTGATAGACCTTCCGGTCCGCAAAAACTCGGGAGATGAAGCCTGGGTATGACGCTTTGCAATCGGTCCCAAGGATCACCGTGGCCGCGGCCGGTCGGGTCTCCGCCGCGGCCTGCAGCGCAGCGATACATGCTGGCCCCGAAAGATCGCGCCGCGGACCGAATCGCGCCTCTTCCTGCTGAATGGCTGCGATCCGAGAGGCTGTCATTCTACCCCTGGGGCGGATCGGCGCTGGGATGGCAGCGAACCGGAATCGTGATACGGGGTCGATCACCACCGGGATGGATATTGGCCGAGTGTTCCTACGGGTTTCGTAGGTCTCAAACTCGTCCATCTGGAGTTCCAGTGGCGCGGGGCTAGGCGAGGCCATGTCCAGGCGGCCGGCACGGTCCTTTAGGTTCTGATCCAGCTCGGCCACATGACGGGAGATCTTCCGGGCTTTTGCGACGAGGTTGTTGCTCGTCAGCCTGACCAGGCGGGCCGTCTGCCGGAACCCGATCCCGGAGCAGAGCAGCTTCACGACGGACTGATTCAACTTGGGCTTCTGATCCCGATAGCTGGAGTGAAACGTCTGCCGAGAAAACGTGTGTCCGCACGCTCTGCAGCGGAAGCGTGGGATCGGCCGAGGTTGGCACTTGGACCGGTAGTGCCCATGCCTTGCGCAGAACCCCGGCTTCGGATCCTGATGTTGCGTGCAGGCGAGGAAGGGGCAGCGAGGGGGATGGAACATCGGGCAGTCTCTGGGGTAACGGCGAGGCGAAGGGCCTTTCCATTACCGGTGACTGCCGAAGGCTGTTGAGGTTGCGAGGGTTACGCGGATTCGGGTACCTGCTCGTCAACAACGGGCGGGGCCAGATGCAGAGGAGACCCAGTTCGCCGAAGCGGACTGGGCCTCCATTTGGGTGGGGATGCGCTTCCTATAAAGGTGCGCACCCGTCGGGCGCACGTCTATCGACGCATCCCCTTGTTATCGTCACTCATCATGTTGACCACCTCCTTGCATAGAAACTTCCCGCCCCTGCGGGTGACGTTTGCAGGGGTAGGGCTCCGGACAAAGACCCCAGCGTCCCGGGGCCACTTCCTGAATATTGGGCCGCGAAGCCGGGACATGCAAGGCTCCGTGTCCAAGTGAGACGGGCCAGCGGTGAACGTTCGTCGGCTTGACACCGCGGCTTGGGGCAATCATCTGTCGCCTCCACGGCTCTCTCCGCCCCCAATCGGTTCGATGCTTGCGACGCTATGGCACAGTCAAGTTGGCCGCTCAGCGCCACAGAATTGTCCAAATGAGAGCCGCCCGCGGGGCGCCCATGGAAGGGCGCCCCGCGGGCGGCATCGGAACCAGAGTAGGGCACCGAGCAGTTGCTCGACGCCCTCAGGGGAGCATCACTGGGCGCGCCAGGACAATCCGAGGGCCGAGATCTCGGGGAACTGGCCGGTCGCAATGTTGCTGATGAAGGATACGCGCAGCTGGAACCAGTCGGCTCCTGTGATGCTGTTGACGTCGTCGCTCCATCGGTCCGAACCGTTCAAGAACAGGTTCTGGATGCCGTTCTGAATGCCCAAGTTCTCGTTCGAGACGAACCAGGTCGGCGTTCCATCGAAGCACGAGGAGCCAGCACCGGCATCCACATCCGGGCCGGGCATCGTCGCGGTATCACCGGCGTAGTTGATGGGGTTGCGGTAGAAGTCTCCGTAGGGGTCCATGGAGTACTTGCCGGCCCAAGTCGTTTCAAACGTCTCGGTATCGTTCACGTCGGTCAGCAAGCCAAGTGCCGCGCGGTACTCAAACTGGATGTCCGTGCCAGCGGGCTGTTGAGCAGGGACGACGATCGGCTCGGTGTAGACCGGGTTGCTAACCGTGAGGTCGTTGATGTCCTCAGGAGTCGTGTCCGGTCCCACCGTCGCGTCGCGAGCTGGGTAGAAGATGGAGTGCATGCGACTCACGCGGGTCACAAAGTCGATGGCACCGTAGTAGACAACGTTGTCGATGCCGCCGATCGCCACGCCCGGAGGCGTAGAAGTCGGGTCGAAGCCACCGTTGGCCAGGGTCTCGGCGTCGGGGTCCACAAGGATCAGCGATCCAGCCTGGTTGAAGCCGCCAGAGGAGAAGGCGCGGAAGCCGGGCAGGTTCGACGTGACGGCGCCCTGAAGGTGCGCCCAAGCGTGTCCAAACTGGTTCTGCGTCGAGGTGCCGTTGGCCGGGTAGCACTTGATGTCGACCATCAGGGGCAGCGCGACCGTCCGGATCTGAGGCGACGGGAACAAGGGGTTGGGGGCGCCCGGCAAGTTACAGATGATCATGCCCATGGCATCGACGAAGGGCATGAGGGGCCCGGTGCCGAGTACTCCATTGCCAATCAACTGCGTAAGGCGGGCCGACGGCGCGCCGGCAGCGTTGGAGCCACCGCGGGCATCAATGGCTGTGCTCCGGTAGGTGTACGTGCTCCACTGCGTCATCGGCAGGCCTTCGTTCTGCGGAAGCGGAACAAGGACCGTTCCGTCCGCTGCGATCGAGAGGTTGCCCGGGGTGATCGTGTAGCCACGCTCCCGGGTGCTCACCAGCGTCGGGGGATCGTCCGCCAGGCTGACCTGGTTGGAGTTGTACTCCGGGCCCATGCCCGAGGCCGGGTCGATGAGGGCGCGAGTGGGCGTCACCGCCTCGTCCGGGGTGATTCGACTGTGGGACAGTGACACCGAGAACTCAGGGAAGGACTCGAACACGGGCGTCGAGCCCAGGGGGTTCAAGTAGAGGCGCTCTACGTCGAGGTCCATGGAGTCCAGCGGGTAGAGCCCGAGGATGTCTCGGTTCTCCTGCATGGGAAGGTTCATGTCGACGTACCGCCAGAGGAACTGCGTCCGTGCACCCAGGGGGTTGAGTGGCAAGGAGGTGCCGGTTCCGTTGAACATCTGCGAGGGCAGCAGGTTCGCGTTGTCCTGGCTGACCACGCTCTGGGACCGGACGACCGATCGGGGGCGAACTCGGCCGGCGACAACGTCGAAGTCGATGTTGCCGTACCACTCGGTGCGGGGCTCACGCTCGATGAAGCCAGCTGCCGTATCGTCGCCGAACGGGAACTCTTCATCCGTGCGGTTGAAGAGCATGGCGCGGGTCGAGGTGCGTTCTTCACCGGCGTTGGCCAGCAGAGTGAAAGGCACCGAAGAGGGGAGTGCGACCACTTGATTGCCTGCGAGGTCGCGGGGTCCGCGGTCGCCGCCCAGAAGACGCAGCCAGTAGGTCTCCACGTTGCCCTGGAGGTGAGTCAGCGGGACCGAGGGCCGGAAGGTGAAGCGGGTCAGAGACGCGTCGTTCTGGATCTCGCCGGGGATGTAATCGGTCGGCTGGATCGTGTTGGCGTTGAGCACGGTGGGGTCCGGGTCCGCGAGGGCCGGATCCTTGCGCAAGAGCGTGATACCTTCGAAAACCTCGAGCGGGAGCCCGTCGATCGGCTCGTTGAAGCGGACCGAGAACGAAGCATTGGGAAGGATCCCGTTCGTCGGGTCGTTCACGTCGCCGGTAGACGGGCTGACCTCGACGAAGCATGGCTCGCGCCCCGCGTCGAGGATGGGGTCATACGCCGTCCGGAACTGCAGCGGGCCTTGGCCAGAAGCGATGTACTGGTCCGGGCCGAGGAATCCGTTCGGGACCACCACGAGGCGGATCTTGAGATCATTCACAATACCCATCGCATCGACCGAGTTGTCCTCGAGGACCTCGGCGAAGAATGGCGTTTGAGCGATGATGTCGCCCTTACGCGGTGACGAGGCGCAGGTGGTGGACGAGAACTGCACGGTGGGCAGCGTGAACGTCAACGGCAGCGGGTTGAGGGCGTCGACCGGAACGAGCACTGGAGTGCCCATTGCCACACCCACTTGGCTCCCGACGAGCCTAGGTGGCGTGAGGTCGAGGAGGAATCCGTTCCCCGGGTCGCCGGTGACCTCGGTCTGTCCACCGGATCGTGCAGCCCTGACGAGCTCGCGGGTGGAGGACGAGAAGTCCACTGAGCCGTTGTTGTTCGCCGTCAGGCCATGGGCCGTCGGGTTCTGAAGGATCGGAAGGACCTGTCCGCTGAGCGTGAGGGTCGGGAATCGAACCTCCACGTTGGCAAGGTTCGCATCCAGGCTGGGCGGAAGGCCGCGCAGGTTGACGTTCAGCGGCGTCGGGGAGGAGAAGGACTCCATCTCCGAGATCGCGGGGTCGACGATCAGGCGAGTCGAGTAGAACTCGTTGCCTGATTGGCCGTCGTAGTTAGCGAGTGCGCCGTGGTTCTTGTCCATGAAGAACCGAGCCTCGAAGGCATCAATCGTCGGCTCGCCAGTGAGGATTCGAACCGAGAACGCGTTCAGCGTGGACGCATCGATGATGTCATCGAATTGGTAGACGATCGCCGCGTTGCGGGGGATCATCGTGAACTGGCCTGCGCCGACGAATCCGTCGTCCACGATCGGGCGCACACCTGCGTCCGCACCGCGAAGCAGTCGAATGAACCGATTCCGGCCCGTCTCGAGTTCGCCTGGATCAAGGGTCGTGTCGTCGTAGTCCGCGTTGATGAAGAGCGTTTGATCACCCGTGACCGGGTTCGTCTCCAGAACGTAATCGGCCGAGTTCCAGGCGGATTCCGACCTGGGGTCGACCACGAATTCGCGGTGGATCTGCTTCCGAGCCCCCTGGGCGTCGAGGGCCTCGATCGTCACCAGGCGCCCAAAGTACTGGCGCGCGATACGAACGCTGGAGGCAGCGCCCCCAAAGGAGGGGTCGACGAAGAATGCTCCGCCCGAGCTAGAGCTGTAGCTCCCGGCCTCGGCGGTCACCTCTTTGGCGGAATCTGTGGAGTTACATCCACTGAAGCCCAGGAGAAGGCCGCCAAGCGCGGTCCCGAGGGCTGCCTTGAGGGGGGTCGGTGCGGCGTACCGCGAGCGGTGAAGGGTCATCGATGCACTCATCAATTTGTGGAGTGGATGAAGTAGGGGCGCCGAAGTTGCGCCAAGGGCCAGCCTGGGGAGCAGGTTGCCGCATAACCGGCAGCAAACCGCGTTCCATGGGTTCGCAGTCTGCCTAGCGTTGGGGGGAGGGGCTGGTTACTCAATCTAGCCGCCACAAGACTAAGGGGGTCCAGGGGCGGAGGCAACGGCATTGGGACATCGAGGGGGCAGGTTCCTGTCTCTT
>CAJXRJ010000419.1 GCA_913058555.1 uncultured bacterium | reverse complement strand
TACACACTGCATATCGTCGGCAGCGTCAGATGTGTATAAGAGACAGGGTCGATGGGGAGTGAGAACGTGCCCGTCGCTCCGGTGCTCAGGATCTGGCCAGGGCCGCTGTAGCGGCCGATGACGCCGCCGAGGCAAATGTTGCCGTTGCTGGAGCCGTTGCCGCCCGGCACGAAGGCCTGGGTCATGGACGTCACGAAGATGCCGAACTGACTGGGGGGCAGGTTGGAGGCCGTGATCGTCACATCGTTCGAGGCGACGCTCAGGGTTCCGGACGCGGACATGGCTCCGGTCTGCCCCGACGAGTTGGCCGCGGCCATGCAGTAGTTCGTGCCGATGGGGCCCGACGTGATCGCGCGGATCTGGAAGGCGTTGACGTGGGGGCGCAGGTTCACCGAAGCGGGATGGGTGCCAAGCACGAGCAGGTAGAGCGGCTCGCTTGTCGTGCGCGTGAACGTGCCGGTCACGAAGGAGCCGAGGATCGTGTCGCCGGCGCCGTTGGTGTCATTGGGGTCTGCGTTCAGGAGGCCCGAGTTGGGCCCCTGGGTGAGGGCCGCGAGGTTCTGTACTTCGCCGCCGGACAGCGTTGCTGCGCCGGTGGCGGAGCTCAGCGTCATCTCACGGTCAAAGAGCATGTTGGTGCCGTTGCCCGTGCGCTGGTCGGAGTACCAGACCTGAATTTCGTACTGGGCGCCGATGGTCAGCGTCCCAAGCGTGTCAAGCTGAATGGCGCCCCAGCCCGTGGGGTTGCCGGCCGAGCCAAAGGAGGTCACGCGGGCCGAGTCGAGCAAGGCGTCGTACTCGGTGTCTCCGCTAGAAGAGCCTGCGTTCAGGTCCCACCCGCCGTTCGTCCAACCGAGGGGGGCGAAGGCCTCAAACATGACGCCGTTCACGGTGGGCTGGGCGAAAGCGTTTGCCCACGGGTTCTTGGCGGTGACCAGAAGACCGTTGGTGCTCACGTCGGTCGCGGACGTCGCGTCCTGGACGGGGCCCCAGGTGATGAGGTCAGCGCTCGCCACCGGCGAAAGCGCAGCCGCCATGAGGAAGGATCCGATGAGGCAAGTAGGGCGATTCATATTCTCGAGGAGGGCAGAGAGGGGAGAAGTGTGCTGGAGCCCCGCGCCATACGTAGCCCAGCCGTTCCTGACGCTAATTGGCACCCTGCGGCCTGCCAAGTAAGTTTCCAGGAAAGGTGGCCGGCGATGGGATTGCCCTGGGGGATGGGGGTTAGAAGGCCCTGGCGGAGACTTAGCGGAGCTGACAGCATGGGGTAGTGCTCGCCCGCTTCCCGGCTGGCACCCTGCGCCTTCGTAGCGCCCCCTCGCTCGTATCTCCGGACCAGGCTGCCGCTACGGGCGTGCCTGATCCCACCCAAGGCTCGTCCGATGATTCTCATGCTGTTGCTCGCGGCTGCCACGCAACCCGCGCCCCTTAGCGACCTCTTCGTGAATGCGAACGCTTCGTGCGCCGCTGGAAACGGGTCGGCTGCCGCACCGTATTGCACGATCAACGAGGCCATCACAGCCGCTGCGCCGGGGGATGTGATTCGAGTCGCAGCCGGTGCCTACAGCGAGACGCTGGTCATCAGTAAGGACCTAACCGTACTCGGTGACGAAGCGGCACCGTTCGTGCTGCGTCCCACGTCGTTCCTGCCGCGCGCAGTGAGCGTCCGGGACGGAGCTGAAGTGACCATCGAGAACTTCGAGGTGCGCGGATACATCCAGAACAGCGCCCAGGGCGTGGTGGAGAACTTCAGTGGGGATTCGCTGGTCCTTCGCAACGCGACGGTAGCCGGCAACGGCAACGCGATTCCGTACGGCGAGATAGCCGTCATTCGGCGTAGACCGGGCGCGGGCTCCTTACTCATTTACGGTTCGAGGATCTCGGACAACAACGTTCGGCGCCTGACGGTCAGCTTCGGCTCCGGTGCACCCGGCGTACGAATCGGGATCTACGACAGCATCCTTGAGGGCGGCACGGCCTACTACGGTGGTACGCTGGTGTCCGGCGGGAACGGGTTCGTCATCGACGGCTGCACGGTGAAGGGTGGATCGCTTCCGCGCGCGGTGGTTCTGGGGCCTGCGACGACGATTCGTAACTCTACGATTCAGGCGTCGGCCATTGGGATCGACACGCCGGCCTACGGTGTTAACTTCGACTCGTTCCTGGTGGAGGGCAGCACCATCGAGGGCGGTACCGTCGGCATCCGGCACGGCAATAGCCGGCCGTTCGAGCTCAGGAACAACATCGTGACGTCGGCCGGCGGCACAGCGGTCGAAGGGTCCTTCATTTCCATCGGGAACAACCTGATCCAGAGCGCCTCCCCTGCGACTGGGCTAGTGAACGGAGTCTCTGGCGACATGGTGGGGTCGTTGGCTTCGCCCATCGATGCGCGTCTCGGCCCCCTGACGGCCTTCCCCAATGGCTCAGAGGTCTTCCCGCTCCTCCTCGATAGCCCGGCCATCGATGCGGGTGGACTGACGAGCTTCCTTCCCTTTGACCAGCGCGGACGATTGCGCCTCGCGGGTGGCGCAGACATCGGGGCCTACGAGCTCGACCTGGACGTGCCGGTGGCCTTCTGCTTTCAGCCCGTGACGTCGGCAGGGACGTTCACCGAAGTCCGTGCGACCGGCGCCTTCTCTGTTTCCCGGGACGCAGTCCGCTTGACGTCCACCGGCCTGCCGCCGAACGTCACGGCAATCTTCGTCATGAGCAAGACGCTCGGCCCGCCGCCGTCGCCCATCGGCAACCCAGGCGTTTGCCTTGGCGGTCAGATCGGTCGGCTGGTGGGGCCAGGGCAGATCCTTACAAGCGATGCTTCGGGACGCATCGATCTGCGCATCGACACGGGCGCGATACCCCAGGGGTTCGGCGCCGTTCCCGCCCAGACGGGTGAGACCTGGTATTTCCAGGGGTGGCACCGGGACGTGAGCCAAGGCATGGCCAGCTTCGGCTTCACCCCCGCCGCGGGCATCACGTTCCGTTAATCGCGGCTAGCGATCAGCGCGCGAGGGCTCCGGCGGGCCGCGCCGGCTCGGCAGGCGGCAGCGTGACCCGGACGTTCCCGCCTTGGCGGAACTCGATGAGCTCCGAGCCGTCTTCACCGACGAAGTCGATGTCGCCGTTGGGCGTCAGGGCGGAGACCGTCCAGGGACGGTCGGGTTGAACCTCGGGGTCCCAGAGGATGGGGATGCGGTAGGGGGGACCGTCGAAGCGGACGAAGCCGGAGGTCGGGCCCCCAAACCTCGTGGCCACCACGGTGTTTTGCTTGGCTAGACGATTCCCCATGCCGGTGAGCTCGATCGTGCCAAAGGGGACGTTGGGCATGTACAGGGTCGTGCCCTCCTCGCCGAGCTCGAACTCTTCGCGGTAGTGGAAGCCCGGTTTGTCGGGGTCCAGGGAGAGGCCCGCCAGGAGGTTCATCGTGACGTGGAACCGAGCGATGTAGGTTCCCGGCGGAAGATCCGTCGTGGTCCAGGTGTTCTTGCCCCGCTCGAATCGGGGCCTGAACCCGAACTGTGCGAACTTGCCCTGGCGTTCGAGCTCGAGCATCCAATGAATGGAGAGCGTGTCCTCCTCACCGAGCATGAGCTCCAGGAGCCCGTCGGGGATGACGACGGTGACGGGAGGGTGCACGACGCCCGCGCCGGGGATCACCTTCTTGATCCTTCGGAGCCCTCCGCGAACGGGAGTGAGCTTCTCTTGGAACTTCAGGGGGGGCGTATCCCACCCAGATCTGGCGTAGACCGTCAGGTCGAGGCCTGGTTCGTTGACGGCGTAGTAGCGCCGGGTCCCTTCGCCCTCAAACCAGAGCGGCAAACGGAGAAGGGCGATTGCCACGTGGCTGGGAGTTGCGCGTTCCGTGGACCGGTTCGTCGGGAACACGCTGCACGGCGGGGAGTAGTGATCCGTCCATTCCCATGTTCGCTGCAGCTCATCCACAAAAAGGACTTCGAGCCCAAAAAGGGGGTCAAGCCTGAGGGTGACGTCGTCGCCCGGCCTGAACGTTGTCCTGAAGTCTGTCGGAGAGACGGAACCGTCCCCCGCAGCGGTTACGCAGTAGCGCGTGCCCGGGTCGAGGCCCTCCTCGAGGACGAACTCCCCGTCTGCATCACAGGTGTCGATGACCCACCCATAAGCCTCTGGACGAGCGACCCGGTCCGCCCCGTCGAAGTTCAGCGAGAGCATGACCCCGGATGGGGTCGCGGCGACCCGGACCTTCGTGAAATCGAGGGTTGGATCGTCCGACGTCACGCGGCCCGTAATGCGCAGGGCGCGGTCCGTGCTACCCGGGGTGTCGTTCTTGGCGTTCGACTTCCAGCGGCCATCGGAGACCGCCACGAGCTCCGCGCCCATGGACGGATCCGTCGGGCCGTCCGGAATGGACGCGGCCACGACACCGCCTAGGGAGTCCGGCACGGCCAGCCAAATGCCGATCGCGACCAGACCCGTTGCGGCCGCGGCCACCAGACCAGAACGGTGCTTCTTATCCATGGTTCGAGGCATCGGGTTGGGCTGGGGCTGTCCCTCAGCGGGCGACGGCTTCGGGTCCCATCTCGGCGGCCACTTCGGCTGCGGCGGCCCGCGGCGTGACCCTCACGTTCTGCCCGTGGCGGAGCTCAAGTGTCTCTGATCCATCCTGACCGACGAGGCTGAGAACGCTCAGCGGACCGTTCGGGCCGATCGGGACTGAAAGCGCGAATTCCCACGACGGCTGAGGGTGCTTCTCTGCATCCCAGAGGACGGGGATCCGGTAGGGGGGTCCTTCGAACCGTGCGAATTGCTTGCCGGAGCCTATGGCGGAGCCGGTGAGCGTCGCGTTGGCGAAGCTGGCGTGTTTGCCCGCGTGCTTCGCCAGTTCGGTGACCTCGACGGTGGCGTAGGACACGTTGGGTACGTACAGGGTTGTGCCGTCCTTGCTGAGCTCCAGCTCCTCGCGGAAGCAGAAGCCCTTGGCGTCAGGGCTCATGGAGAGCCCCGCGAGCAGGTTCATCGTGATGTGGAATCGGGCCGTGTACTTCCCTGGTGGAAGGCTGGTGGTCGTCCAAGTGTTCTTGCCCCGCTCGAAGCACGGCCGGAACCCGAAGTTCGTGGACGTGTCCTGTCGACTGAACTCCACCATCCATCGGATGGAGAGCCGGTCTTGGTCTCCGAGCATGAGCTCGAGGAGGCCTTCCGGGATCACCACGGTCACCGGCGGGTAGGCGATGCCTGCGCCGGGGACCACTTGCTTGATGCGACGCAGTCCGTGCCGAACGGGCTCAAGGCGCTCCGGTACTGCCAATCGCGGCTGGTCGTGGGGCTCGTAGGCGTAGATCGTCAGGCGGCGGTCGCCATCGCCCATTCTGTAGCACCTCAGCATGCCGGTGCCTTCGACCCAAGACGGCAGGCCGTGCAAGGCGAGGGCCACGGGGCTCGGTCGCGAGGCGGCGTCGTGGGGGCCATTGACGTGAATGCCGCACGGCGGTCCAGAGCGATCTGGCCACTGCCAAGTTCGCTGCAGCTCATCCACAAAGAGGACTTCGATGCCGAACAACGTCTCCACGGGGAGAGTCACCTCGTCGCCGGCACCGACCGAGGTCCCCCAGTTCGTCCGGGAGACCGCACCGTGCCCCGCGGCGGTCACGTGGTACTGAACCTCTAGGTCGAGGCCTTCCTCGAGCGCGAATCGGCCCTCGGCATCGCACGATCCGATGACCCACCCGTAGCGGGCTGGGTTGAGTCGCCGCAGCTTGCCTGCGAAATGCGATGCGATTATGTCGGCCGCCGGCGTCGCGGCGACGCGCACCTTCGTCAGGTCTAGGGTCGGGTCGTCGGACGTGACCTGGCCCGTGATACGTGGACCGTGGATCCGAGCCTCGGCCGACTCGCCCATGCTGTTGCTCCCGGTGGGCAGCGGGACCTGTCGTACCGGGACGAGGAGTGCCTCGGTGCGCCCTTCGATGGGGGAGGCCGGTAGAGACGCTATGACGGAATCCCCGGGGCCGCCGAGCGATCGGGGCCGGGCCTGCCACAGGCCGAATACGACGAGCCCCATGGCTGCCGCGGTGATCAGGAGGTTGCGCTTCTTCACTGACATCTCTCTATGGGTGCGAATCGACCAACCCCCATGAACTCTTGAGGGATCGCCCCAGGGGCCTGGGGCCAGAATTCGGCACTCCCCATCGGCGTGTCGCCTTTCCCGACAGGCGGTGTCGGGGTTCGCGACGCTCGGTGGAAGAAATTGCGCGCAAGGAGTGCCCAGGGGGCAGATAACGCGGTTGGCACGGGCATTGCGAACGGGGCTGGAGTGCGGGTCCTCCGCGCCCCATCCCATGCATCAGATCCTCCCCACATCCTTCGCTCTGCTCGAGCGCACCGCAGCCGCCGGACGTTCCATTGGAGGGGGCGCCGAAACGACCCTCGCCGGCGGCCCCGACCTCACCTGGCTCATGGGAGTGGTGGCCGTTCTGCTGGCCGCCATCGCCGCCATGGCCTTTGGCTTCCGCAAGGTCGTCATGGGGTCCATTCAGAACCGCGCGGCCAAGCGCGACATGCGCATCCTCGATGTGCTTCCCTTGGGTGGAAAACGCCAGCTCGCCGTCGTGCGCTGCTACGACCGCACCTTCGCCCTGGGCCTGGGTGAGAAGACCGTCGATCTCATCGCCGAGATGGACCACGAAGCCATCGAAGCCGACCGCGCGGAGCGTGAAGCGGCGAAAGGGAGAGGCCAGACCGTGTCCGAGCGCGCCCTGGCCTCTGTCTCTTATACACATCTCCGAGCCCACGAGACTAGGCATGATCTCGT
>CAJXRJ010000418.1 GCA_913058555.1 uncultured bacterium | reverse complement strand
GATACGCCGAAGGCGTCAGTCGCGGCTAGCCATAGCGACACAACAGCGCCTCCGGCGCTGGGCGTTGCCCCATGCGCTTCACACTGATCCTGGCATGGGTTTCGTCGTAACGCCTGGCCGGCGGCGAGCGCTGCAATCCGGTTTCCCGTTCTCGGGTTCGCTGGGTTGTCTCAGCGTCCTCCCGAGAAGACGGCGACGCTGCCGGCGAGGGGGTTGGCGTATTCGACACGGCGTAGGACAGAAGCGTAGGTCTCGCTGTCGACGAGGATCAGTCGGCCATGTTGAACCCCTATGGTCATGCGATCGTCGGCGGTTCCGGAAACAAACGAGAAGCCGTGGAGTCGATCCGCGGAGAGTCTCTTACCAGTGTCCCAACTGAAGGCGGCGCGGTGCTGGGCGGTCATCCCGTGGGAAAAGCAGCGCTTGGAACCCTTCGGATGAACGACGCCGATCCCACCGGGATTGCCGCCGCCGAAGTTGATGTCCCACAAGAACTCTCCAGTGTCAGGGTCCACCGCGAGGACTGAGCCGGCAGAGCTGATACCGAAGACCAGGCGTCCGCTCTCGGGATGGAATCTCAGGCTAGACACGATCCCCCCAAGCGGCGCTGCTTGGTACGGAGCCTCGATGACGCGTTGCCAGGTTCCGGTCTTGGCGTCGACGATGAGTACTTCGACGGGGGCCTCTGGGTCCCCGTTGCCAGAGCCTACCGCGAGCTTCTTGTCACCGATGAACTCAACCATGCGTGCCTCGAAGCCCACGGGCAGGGTGATGAGTTCCCCCAGCTTGCCCTTCTCGATGAAGTGGTATCCGTTCTCGAGGAGCGCCACGAGTTGCTTTCCGTCGGACGAGTACCTGATGTCCTTTACGTCCCCCGCGCACTTGAGGACGACTGGGTCCGTGGGCGCTTCGCTGAGCATCCCGACGGCAATCTCACGCCGATTCCTCACTCGGGCAATGCTCTTCCCCGCTGGATGGAAGGCGGCGGCGCCGTAGCCAACCCCCACGGAGAATCGTCCGACGGGCTTGAGGGTCTTCGAGGACCGGACGTAGCCTCGCCCTTCGAAGTCGAGGGTCACGAGGCGCCCTCCCTCGACCTCCCTCACGAGGACCCAGCTCTCGGGACCCACGTGCTCCCGGGCCTCGGCCGTCGCCTCAAGGCTGTCCAGCTCCACGCGCCGAATGAGCCCATTGGTCGTCGTCACGATGGCGACGTTTTGGCCCTCGAGCACATGGCACGAAAACGTATCGAGCTCGATCGGCTTCTCCTCCTCCGCCGCCTCGTCCTGGTTCGGTAGAGCCGGGTCTGCTCCGGCGGTGGAGCTGAGGGCGATGGGGGGCAAAAGAGCGCAGAGGGCGAGCGAGGAGGCCCCTAGGGCCATGTGGAGCGAGCGAATCGTCATGGCCAAAGGGTATCAAGCCTGCCGATATCAGCATCCCATCTGCCGGCCCCCAGGATCGCCCGCGCCATCGACGAAAGGATGAGCACACCCAGCCGTCGCCCCGCAAGGCAGTCGTTTCACCGGGTGTTGGACATCCATGGCGCTTCCGGGAACGAAGCCCCTGGGGGGCCTTCGGCCCCCACAATGCCACTACTATGGCGACTTCCCGAGTCGCTATGACTGGGCATCGCAGCCGCCCATTCGCATCACTTCCCGTCCCGCTCCAGATCACGTTCTCTGCCGGAGTCTCTCCCATGCTCAAGAGCCTTATCGCCGCGGCGGTCATTGTCGTGCTGCTCCTCGCCGGACGAGCCGTCCTCGACTCGCCGCCCGCACCGGAAGTGTCTCGGCCGGCCGGGCCAGCCGAACAGGCTGAAAGCGACTCGGCTCCTGCGCTCCAGCTGCCACCGACGGATGCAGCTCTCGATGCGGTCGTGTCGCCCTCGCGGGCTGCCCTGACACCGGACAGCGCGGACGCCGCACCGGAGCCGAAGACGGCCACCTTCAAGGGCGCCGTGATCATCCACGACGTGGAGGGAAACGTCCTGTCCACGTCCGCGAACGGAACCTTGACGGCCTCCCTTTCCTACGACCGAACAGGGACAAAGGTCGAGATCGACGTGAGCTCTGGCGCGTTCGCCCTTGCCTTCGAGCAGGGTGCCGACGGAATCTGGATTCACCCGGGCGAAACAGCCAAGGGAATGAAGTTCACCGCCGGTGCCAAGCCCGAAGACCTCGAGCTCGAGGTCAACGGCGGCGAGTTCGAAGTCCTGGGCGATCTCGTGGTCATGGAGAGTCCGTCCTCAACCGCGGCCGTGCGTGAATGGCAGGTCCCCTTGGATCAAGGGGGCACCGAGCTGCACCTGCGGACCATTCCCCCTTTCACGCTGAACGTCGTGGATGCCAAGAACCCAAGCGTCCTGCTGGCCGACGTAGAGGTGCTCGCCGCCCGGGGGCAAACGGATAGCTTCCCGCTGGGCGGCGGCCGTTCCCGCACCGCCCTGGCGAGCGCGCAGGCTTCCCCGCTCACCCTCACGCCCAGCGCGAAGCAGGCGCGCGAGAAGGAGGTGCTTTGTTTCGTCCGCGCCCCTGGATTCGCCTGGAATGCGGTCCCGTTGAACCTCTCCAGCGGTGGCGAGCGGACCGTTGCCCTGGAAACTGGCGGCGACCTCATGGTCCAAATCCAGGGTGAGGTCCCAAGCAAAGCGCGGCTGCGTATCTACCCGGACGGAGCCCGCTCCCCTCTCTCTGATCTCCCCATCAAGAAAGACGAAGAGCTTGTACTGGAAGGCCTGGGACTAGGAAACGTCACCGCACGCATCGAAATCGGACTCTACTTCAGGCGACCCATCGTCCTCGCGGAAGAACAGGTCCTGATCCAGCCTCGCTCCAGGGCGAGCGTCCTCTTGATCCCGAGCGAAGTAGAGGTTGCCGAGCCCGTCGAGGTCTCCGGTGAGTTTGTACTTCCGCGTGAGTGGCAGCTTGAGGATGCCGTCGTGACGGTGGGGCGAAGCTCGCCTTCCACCGGAGGCAAGCACGAGAATTCCCGCTTCTTCCTCAGGCAGCTGAGCGCCGAAACGTCCCGTCCAGACGTCTACCCGTTCTCCCTTGGGCTTCTCGTCCCTGGAACGTATGTGGCCACCCTTTCGGGATTAAGACTGTCATGGGAAATCGAAGTGCCTACGACGGAACTCACTGACCTTCGACTCGAGGTGCCACCCCCGGTCAATGTGACTGTGACCGTGCGAGACTCCATCACGGGGGAGGTGTCCGATCTCATCGAGAGCGTGCACTGGGAGCCCAAATTCGATGGGCGTCGGAACTCCTCGCGCTATGCGCAAGTCAGCCGCAACGAGACCACCAAGCGCTTTGATCTCAGGGTTCCCGCGGGCCCTGTGATCGTGGGTGCGAGCCATCGACAGATCCAGCGGAGCGCCCAGACGATTGAAGCTACGGACGGCCTGGAGGTCGAATTGGAAGTGCGGCGCATCCCCCTCGCCCGCATGGAGTTTCAGCACGAAGGGCGCCGCATTCCATGGCCGGAAGACTTCAATTTCGACCGCGCCTGTCGCCCCATGGACGGCGAAGGGGAAATCGTAAGGCGTGGGTCCACGAAGACGGGCGTCACGTTCTCCGTCAGTGAACCGGGGCGCTACCGCGTGACCTTGCCCAAGTTGGAGGGCTTTGCCCCCCATGAGCCCATCGAAATCGACATGACGCCCGAGGAGATCCAGAACGTCATCATCGAGCTGACGGAGTCCTAGGGGCTGGGATGTCACCCCGCCGTGGAGCGGACTGCGTCTTGGGGCACGGACGGATGAATCTGGGCCGGGCTTGCTGCTGAGCCCTCACTCGCCCTGGGCGTGGGCCAACGCGTGATCCAGAGCCGCTTGGATGGCGGCGATTTGGGCCCTGTTGCAGGTCTCCGCTGTGACCCCTGCGCTGTCCGGGTAGACCTCGGTGGTGCTGGTGAAGCGGGCATCGGTGACGCCGGCGCAGAGACCAAGGGGCTTGCACGGATAGTTGATGACGCCGTGCTGCGTGACTTTGGATCCGATGATCTCCCCGTTGTCGTCGGGAGGGGCGATGTGGGTGACCTTCTCCACCCCCGCGACGATGGCTCCTTGGAACGCCTCTTGGGGGTTGTCGCTATCTCCCACCGTGTAGAAGCCATCGGGGATGAGGCCGGGCTCGTGGGGTTTCCCGTCGCGGGCTGCAAGGGCCGGGCGGAACTCCGTCTCGTCGCTGTCCGTGGTCTCGTGCAGGTCGATGTGCATGAGGAAGTCCACTCCGAGGTCCTGGGTCAGCTTGATGAGCGCCGCCGACTCCTCGCAGGGGCTATCCACAACAAAGGAACGGTTCGGGTCGATGGCGCGAGGGTTCCACCGGTTGATCACCTCGTATCCCCAAGGGCTCACGCACGGCGCCACCAGGAGGTTGATGCGTTCGGAGTAGGCCATGGCATGCTCCGCGAGGAAGTCCAGGGCGCCCTGGACGCCGCTGGTCTCGTAACCGTGGACGCCGCCTGTGATGAGTGCCCAGGGTGCACCCTTGGTGGGACTGGCACACTTGACCGCGAAGAGTGGGTACCGCTTGGGGTCGATGGAGAGGGCGCCGTACTGCTCGACCTGAAGGCCGCGGCCGAGGTCATTCAATCGGCTCAGCACTTCTTCGGAGTAGCTGCGGTCCACGGAGCGGCTCTCCAGCCACTGTGCCTTCTCGGCATCGCCCCAGGGCTGACCGGGTGTCCCGATGGGGTAGAAGCGTGCGGGAGACTTCGGGTCGGCGTTGTTGGACATCCACGGATCGTAATCGACCCTCTCATCGGAGGGTCAGATTCCAGTCGACCTAGCAGGCCGTTGAACAAGTCGGCTATTCAGAATGTCGTCCATCGGACGCCTCGCAAGGCGCACAGATCGACGAATAGCGAGCTATTTGGAGGGTCTGGGCAACGCCGCGAGGCGTTCGAGGGACGGTTTTCTGGATAGTTGAATTGTTCAACGGCCTGCTAGATGGCCGTCGCCGCAGCCGTTCGAAGTCCCGAGCCAGGCCTGGGCAGGGCGCTGACGTCAGCGCGGGATCCCAGGCTCTGGTACCGTCTGGGCCCGGCTGGCGCGGCGGCTCTGCTGCGGCCGCGTGCAGCAGTCTACACCTGGGGTGATCCGAGCCGGAGAGGCTCATCGCCAGCCACCGGGAACGGAATGGCACCCTTATCCAGAACGTGAACCATGAGTGACGCCTTTGTCCCACGCGTCGGTGGAATCCTCAGCGCCGACATCGCCGTTCCCGAGCACGAGCGCGAGTTGCGTTTCTACTCGCAGGTACTCAGCACGGGGGAGAATCCGCTCTGGCGCGAGGACTTGATGAACAACCTGGGCATGCCGGTCATCGGCTTGGGCGCGCGTAGCCCGGAGTATGCTGACCTTCCGCTCCAATGGATGCCGCATATACAAGTCGCCGATGTCGCGGCCTCCGTAGAGCGGGCGCTCGAGCTGGAGGGCCGTGAGCTCATGCACGGCAAAGGCGACGATGGAAAGAGCCAATGGGCGGTGCTGCTCGATCCGAATGGGGCGGCGTTCGGGATCATCCCCGTCGTCCCTGAGGAGGCGATACCCCAAGCGGAAGGCGCCGCATCGCGTGAGGTCGCGGGGCGCGCGGGTTCCATCTCTTGGCTCGACCTGACGGTCGCGGATGCCTCGGCCACCCGGGACTTCTATCGACAGGTCGTTGGCTGGTCGGCCCAGGACATCGAGATACAGGACCGAGACGAGAGCTACGCTGACTACGTCATGCTCGGCGCCGATGGCAACTCGGCGGCGGGGGTCTGTCATGCCCGTGGCGTCAACCTAGGTCTGCCACCCGTCTGGATGATCTACCTACCCGTTGGCGACCTCGCCGAGAGTCTCCGCCGCGTACAAGAGGGAGGGGGCAAGGTCATCAAAGCGACACGGGGTGCCGATGGGAACTACGCATGCGCGGTGATTCAGGATCCGGTGGGGGCGTGCCTGGCGCTGGTGCCGGGATGAAGCCGGCGGGGGCCGTTGGAGTAAGGTGCAACGGCCCTACCAGCGTGTTGCACCCCGTTCCCCGCCGGCTTGACGCGCCTACTGCCGGCGTAGGGCGTCGGTGGGCGTCATGCGCGCCGCCCGCCAGGCGGGGAGCGTCCCGCCGAAGACGCCCAGGGCGAGGCTAAAGCCAATCGCGGTGGCGATCACGGTGCCTGTGATGCGGAAGCCGAAGGCGACCTCGGTGAAGGTCTGGAAGTTGGTCGTGCCGGTCTGGATGCCGTTGAGCGGCAGGACGAGCAGCGCGCCGACCAGCCCACCGAGCAAGCCGAGCAGCAGCGCCTCGAAGAGGAACGAGAGGAAGATGGCGAGGGGCCTAAATCCAATCGACATCAGGATGCCGATCTCGGAGGTCCGCGCTGCGATCGCCGACAGCATCGTGTTGGTCGCGGTGAACACCGCGGCGACGCCCATCACGAGGCCGAGGAAGCCGCCCAGGAAGACCAGAATCGCCGAGAGCACCTGCGTTTGCGAGGTCAGGTACTTACGTTCCGTTTGGGCCGCGCCCGCGGTCTGCGGGTCTCCGCGCAGGCGCGCGTCGAGCGCCTCGACGTCGGCGCCGGGGGTCAGCTTCGCCAATACCCGGTTCGGGCCGAAGCGTTCGAGCGCGCTTAACATTCGATCGAAGTCGCCCCAGATCTCGGACTCGAACGGTCCGTCGCACTCAAAGACCCCGACGACCTTGAACGGCGTTACGTTGATCGTGAGAACGTCATTGACGCGGCAGTTGACGATCCGCTCCGTGATGCCCTTGCCGACGATCACCTCGTCCGTGCCAGGGGCTGTCTC
>CAJXRJ010000417.1 GCA_913058555.1 uncultured bacterium | reverse complement strand
GACGACCGGTCGAAGGCGGCGATGGTTGCAGGGCTTCTGGCGAATTCGTGCGGGGTGAAGGCCAAAGTGCGGAGCCAGCTTGGACTCTTAGTCGACTTTGGACAGGGCGGCCAGGCACCAAAGCGCCATGCCCGTGCCGTAGCAGCGACCGACCTCATGGCTGTCCATGAAGACGCCGTCAAACTCAGGCAACCCCATGAGCTGGGCGTGCTGCCGCTCCACCGCTTTGTCGCGCGTGTCCGACTTCGCCATCGCCACGATCGCCTCGGTGCGGGCCAACATGTCGTAGAAGAAGAAGAACCCGCCGTAGCTGTAGCTCGACGTGTGGTCGTCGTACTTGCGCGCAGGTAGGAGGTACTGCTCGTTGTCGAAAGACAGCGCCACGGCACGCTCAAGGCCGATCGACTTCTCCGGGGACCAGAGACTAATGGCCAACTCGCCCCTTGGGGTACGCCCGACGGATCCCTGGACCCGTCCGCGCGCCTTGCCCCGCCGCGTTTGGCCGTAGCTATAAGCCCCCTCGTCCGTTCGGCAGAGAATCAGGCTGTCGATGCCTCGCTCGACGCTGTCCTCGCCAGTGTCAGGGAATGTGCCAACGCCCTTCGCAGCGCTGAGCGCAATCAACGCGTCCGAGGTCACGAACGGGTTGGAGTACTCGTGGGCCCACGCTCCCCCTTTGCCCTGGGTCCGAACCAGGTCATTGACCGAAAGCTGGAGCGCCGGCTCGACCCTCGCAACATCCCCTGGGCGGAGCTCGATCCAGCGCGTCAGCGCCCGGGCGCGGTAGACGTGGGCCCAGAACTGCTCATCGGTATCTGCGCGGTTGAGGTTCGCCTCTTCCGTGATGTAGCTGAGCGCGTTCCCGAGCGTCCGCTCCAGCGCCGGGTCCGGGGACTCGAGGCGTGCGGCGTACTCGAGCAGCGCGATCGTTGAGATGGACGACACCGCCACGAACACATTCGGAAGCCCATCCGTGCCCCCGAAGTCATAGGTCGAGTCCTGCCACCCACCGTTCGCCCGCTGGGATGCCATGAGGAACTCGGCGCCGCGCGCCCAAAGGTCCTCCTCGCTGTAGACGCCCGCCGGTGCGATCGTGCCCTCGGCCATGGGCGTGGTCGCCTTCGCGGGCAGTTCCGCATACGTTTCGAAGGCGTGCACAAACGGCCCGTGCCCCTCCAGCTCCATGGCCGCCTTGGCTGCCATGGGGTGCTCGGGGTGGTCCTTCGTGAGCTTCTCCCAGACACCCCGCGCCACCGCGTCTCTCTGCTGATGCCAGTGCTCCACGCCCGCCACCCACAGCTTGACCGCCGGGTCTTCCCGGTCCCCCGGCCATCCATCGGCCGCGGGGTGATCCACACCCGCCAGCTGCGCAAGCGGAGCGAGGAAGCGCGCCGGATGGAACGTCGTGATCTGGTGCTCGCGCCCCAGCTCTTTCCCGTCCGATCCAATCACGAGCCAACCCGGCTCCACAAAGACGAGCGGCTTGAGTCCGAACGCCGCGCAGTCGTCCTTGCCCGCCGCCATGCGCACCGGAACGAAGTGCTCGTTCAAGAACGCGATGGTCCGCGGCCACGAGAACGGCCCCGCCATCATGTAGCGGTCCACCTCCGTCTTGCGGTCCATGAACGACCGCCGGATCGTCGGCACGTACCAGAACACGGCCTTGCCGCTCTCCTTTGACTCCACGAGCGCCGCGGCGAGGTCGGTCCGCCACTGGACCCCCGCCCCCGCCTTGGCCGCCAACTCCGAAGGCGTAGCCCGGATCTTCTTGCCGGAGTTCTTGAGCCCGGGGGCAGCCCCCTCCTGGGTGGCGGCATGCGCGTCGACAGTTGCCGATGCCAGAAGGGCGATGGCAGCTACTGGAAGGAGAATCTTGGGAAGGAATCGCATCGTCCCAGTCTCCCGTCCGGCGCCGCCCCCGGCAACTCGCACTCCACTCATCCCACACAATCGGAGGATTCGACCCCCTCGAAAGGCCTCCAGGGACAACTCCAACACCCGCCTCGCGCCATCCGGCCCTCGGGAATAGGCTCGGGTCATGACAACGCTCCACGCCAAAGTCGCCGTCGTCGCTGGCGCCACCCGCGGCGCCGGCCGCGGAATCGCAGTGGCGCTGGGCGAAGCCGGAGCCACCGTCTACTGCACCGGCCGCAGTAGTCGCGAAGGGCCCACAAACCCCAAGCGGCCGGAGACGATCGAAGAAACCGCCGAGCTCGTGACCTTCGCCGGCGGAACGGGGATCCCCGTGCGTGTCGATCACACAGATGAAACAGCGGTCCAGAGGCTGATAGAGCAAGTCCGCTCGGATCACGGCCGCCTCGAAATTCTAGTCAACGACATCTGGGGCGGCGACGAACTCACCGAATGGGGCAAGCCCTTCTGGGAACTCGATGTCGCCCGGGGCTTCGAGATGATGGAGCGCGCCATTCACACGCACATCATCACAAGCCGCCACGCGGTGCCCCTCATGCGCGATGGCTCGGACGGCCTCCTCGTCGAAGTCACCGACGGCGCCTTCCACGGCTACCGCGGCCAGCTCTTTTACGACATCTGCAAGGCCTCCGTCATTCGCCTTGCTTACGCCATGTCCGTCGAACTTGCCGCCGACACAATCACCGCCGTCGCGATCACACCGGGTTTCCTCCGGTCTGAAGCGGTACTCGACCACTTCGGCGTCACCGAGACCAATTGGCGTGACGCCATTGACAAGGACCCGCACTTCGCCCACTCCGAGACCCCTCTCCTTATCGGCCGCGTCATCGCCGCCCTGGCCGCCGACCCCACCAAGTCCTCCCGCGCCGGCCAGCCTCTCACATGCTGGGACATGGCCCGACACTACGGCACCACCGACATCGACGGCGCCCAGCCCCATTGGGACGAGCACCTCGACGCAGCCATCGAGGAGATTCTCCGAAGCCCGAGCCCGAGTCCCGACGATCTTCTCCTCCTCAAAGCCCGCCTCCCCCAACTCGACTTCGACCTCACCCGAGCGAAACAAAGAACGCAAATGGACGCGTTCCTCGCCCGCAACGGAGACCCCGGGCCACGCCAATGACGGACCGTCCGTCCATCCGCCTCCAGACATCCGGGCCCCCCGACGCCGCCCGAAAGCACATCCGCGGTCACTGCATCAGTCGTTGCCGCCAGAAAAAACATCCGCGATCTCTGCGTCAGCTGAGATCGCCAGAAAAGACATCCGCGATCTCCGCGTCAGCTGAGATCGCCAGAAAAGACATCATCCTCCGGATGATCGCTCAATGCGATCGTCCGGAGGATGATGGTGACCCCAGGGGGATTTGAACCCCCGTCGCCAGGATGAAAACCTGGTGTCCTAGGCCTGACTAGACGATGGGGCCACTGGTCGATTGCTCGACGGGCGGGAGAATAGGCGTGTGGGCGGAGAGTGTCAAACGGGTTTGTGGGAGTTTTTGCCGGAGCCTGAGAAAGGCTTCGCGGTCGCTCCGCCCAAACTCACTCCGCGGGCGTTCCCGACCAGCCCGAAGCGTGCAGTTGATCCACCACGTGGGCGTACTCCTTCTGGAGCCCGAGGACGATTTCATCGGGGGCCGGAGCGGCCTTGGGGGACTCCGTCTCAAGGATCGACCAGGTGTAGGTTTCGATCTCGACGTGTAGCTCGTTCGAAGGCCATTTGGTTTCCGGCTCTAGCGCGATGCGGAGGATCTCGTCGGCGTGGGCGCGCGTGGTTTGGAGGCCAGCGGCTTCCAGGAGGTCCACGGGCACGTGGAAGTGGCAACGCCACTCACGGGCGGCCAGCCAAGGCGAGTCGCCCGACGCAAGTTCACTCCGGAGCGCGGGGAGATCCGCCAGGTGAACGAATTCGCCCGCTGCGGTCTGAGCGGTGACCTGGTGCAGGAAGCGCGGCTCGTCGAGGCCGAGGAGCGCGGCTTGGGATTCAGGCGCGGCGGCGGGGCTCGGAAGCCGGAGCGCGCTGGAGAATTGAATCTTGCCGAGGGACGACGGCGGCGGGACGGTGGGCACGGACGATCCCCGCGCCGACTTCTTCGGCGTGGCGCCGGGCTTGCTTCGCGGCGGGCCTTCGGGGAGGGCCGCGAGGCGCACGGCATCTACGGCGTCCTCAAACTCCACGGCGGAGTGGCAGCAGTCGAGGCACGTGCCGAGGTGCCGCGCCATGAGAGCGCCTGACTCTGGGAGCGACCGGCCGAACTCGTCCTGGAGCACGCGGCTGCCCACGAGGCGCGCGAAGATCTGGTACTCGGCCAGGGCCCGGGCGTTGCGCGCCGAGGCGTCAGGCTCGGACTCGATCGAGAGCACGATCAGCGGACCGCCGGCGTCACGGATCGCCGCGAACTCCGCCACGGCGCGCGCCATGTTCTCGGCGCAGAGGCGCAGGGCGCTGCGGTCGGTGAGGTCGGCCCCATAGGCACCGGGGTGGGTGCTGATGGAGACGTGGCCACCAGGCCGCTCGCCGTTGAGGCGGGCGGCGACGCGCGCCACGTTGACGGTGTAGGCGAGGCGCTCGGGCTCCATCCAGGTGGGCGCGTACACGCTCGTTTTCAGGCCGTCCTCCTGGAAGCCGCCGTAGGGGAAGGCGTTGAACGTGAAGGGGTCGATCCCGCCATCGCGCAGGCGAGCCGCAAGGGCGTCCTGGGCCCCCACGTCCGCCGCAAGCTCGCGCGCCACCGGCGCACCGAGGTACATGCCCACTCCGAAGCTCGCCGAGGGAGACAGCCGGCTCTTGAGCGGTGCGACGAAGGTCTCGAGGGCGTGCTCCACGTCGGTGAAGGACTCCGAGGGGTGCAGGTTCATGCAGTACCCGAGGCGAACGGAGCGCGAGCTCCCGGACTTGCTCCCCTGACGCTGGGCGCCACCGGACTGGGCCGCGCGGGCGCGGTCGAATCTCATCCGAGGCTGTCCACGCGGATGCCTTCGTCCACGAGGAGGACGGGGATGCTGTCGCGGATGAGGTAGACGACCTGGCCGTCTTCCCGCACGAGAGCCGCTTCCACCGCTCCGGCCACGTCGGCGCCGCCGACGTTCTTGACTCCGCCCTTTTCGATGGCGGCGTTCAGCTTCTCGACCATCGCGTCGTCCGCCAGACTCAGGGGCTGGCGGGACTCAGGACAGGCGATGATGGAAAGGAGGTCGGGGTGGATCACGGGACGCTTCTTGGGCTGGTGACTCGGGGGCCGGCGCGAGTGGCCCCAGGGGGCCGACGAGGAGTCTCGCACCGCGGAGAGACTATCGGAAGGTCGCGCCCAGGACTGGACCGGGACAGGACTTCGTGGGTGAGCACCCCAGGGCCCCCATCGACTGCCCCACAAGTGGGCCCATGGGCCGGCCCATGCGACGCCCGCGTAAGTCGTGCCCACATTGGGAGTCCACGGCGGCCAGCCACGGCACCTGGGGCTTGACGTGGGCCCCGGGGGCGCCGAAGTTCCCCCCATGGAAACCCGAAGCGCGCCCGCCCCCCACACTCCAGCGGCGAAGGCTGTCCGCCGATTCGCCTGGGCCGTGCTCGGCGCCGCCAGCACTTTCTGCGTCGCAGGAGCCGCAGTTGTGGCTCCCCCGGCCACCGTGCAAGGAGAGGCTGCCGATGGCCCAGCGAAGGACGATGGCCCCTGGCTGACCCTCCCCGATGAACCGATGGGACGCCCCTGGGCCTCCGTGGCGAAGACCACCACCCCATGGGATTACCTATCGACGTCCGCCTCGATCCCCCCGGACGCGGACGGGGAGCCTTGGGCTTCTTGGGCTGGCGCGCTGACGATCGTCAATGGAAAGGCTGCCCCAGGCGCCCGGCGCGAAGCCACGGCGCGGCTCATGGGCTTCGCCGCCCAGGACGGAAGGCCCGAGGACGCGTACGCATGGGCCAAGGCCCTGGGTGCAGGTGACCCAGAGGGCATCGCTGGGACTCTGCCCTACCTCTTTCCTGGTGTGCCCTTCGGCGCAAAGCTCGGCGAAGGCGGCCGGCCTGCGCCCTTGCCCGGCGGGGCCCTGCTCTCCCCCATCCTGGCCGCTCCCAAGGCCCCAAACGCCCCCATGGGAATCGTCTGGCGGGAGGCGAAGGCCCGCGGGCTCGAGGTCGGAGGCGCCACCTTCGACATGGAGCTGAAGATTGACAACACGGGCGTGGTCGTCGACTTCGACGCGGTGAAGGGCGTCGAAACGAAGGTGCGGCTGCAGCTTCCCGCTCCGGAGGGCTACCGGCTCAAGGCGCTCTTCATCGACTGGGAGAAGGTGCCGCTACCCGAAGGCGCCGACCCGCTGCGGTTCGATTGGGCCGACGCTCCCATCGACGTGATCGTCAAGGAACGCGACTCGACCTACTCGATCTTCGCCCGGATCGCGCCGCTGACCTCATCGCTCCCGGCATCGCCCAAGACGGGCAAGGGCCTGCCGAATGCCATGCTCGAGGGCGGCCTTGAGATCCGCATCGCGCCCGATGACAAGCTGCCCTGGGAGGCCATCGCGAGCGCCTGGGCCAAGGCCACAGGGGTCTCCGTCCGCACCGTCGAGGCGGCGCCGGGGTCCCCCAGGAATCCGATCTCCAGGGGCGTCCGCGGGACGGTCATCGACTTCGCCAGCTGTCCCGACCCGGGGCGCCTGCGCCGACAGATCACCGCCGCGATCGAAGCCCGGATCCGGGCTGGCTCCTGAGGGCCGCGGGCCGCTTCGGCTAACCTAAGGGCAGCTACACCATGCAGAACTCCACCTTCGTCCAGCACCGGATGCGCTTGCTCGAGCGTTTGACGGACATCGGCGCCGCCGCCGTCATCCCTACCGCCACGGCCAAAACGCGCAACCACGACTCTGAGTATCCC
>CAJXRJ010000416.1 GCA_913058555.1 uncultured bacterium | reverse complement strand
AGATCATGCCTAGTCTCGTGGGCTCGGAGATGTGTATAAGAGACAGTTCCAGAGCTGCCCCGGTCAGGAGCTCTACGTGAGCGCCACGGATGGGACCATTTACCGTGTGGATGGCTACGCCACGGCGCCTGTTCTGAGCTCGGTCGGCGTGCAGTCGAATCCCCAGCTTGGACTCGCCGTGCAGCCGGGGACGGGGACGTTCTACACGTGTGGCTCGAGCGGGTTCTTTGGGAACTTCGTCTATGCCTTGGACAGCGCCTTTGGAATCCAGAGCACGATCGCGACGGACGTCATCTTCCCTAGCGCCCTCGAGTTCGACGCCAGCGGGCGGCTTTTCGCTGCCAGCCTGGTCAGTAGCTCCATCGACATCATCGATCTGGCGACGGGTCAAGGGACCTCCTATACGAGCAACTTCGACGCGGCCTTTGGCATGGCCGTTCACCCCGATGGATCGCTCTACATGCTCCTGATCGGCAACCGGCTGATCCGCTTTGATCCCGCGACCGGCACGAGCACGACCACGATCCTGACCGGAATCACGGGTGGGCAGGTGATCGACATCGAGATCGACTGTGATGGCACCGCGTATGTCGTTGGCAACGACAACGCGTTCTATGCCCTCGACCTGGCGACGCTTGGCGTGACGTCCCTCGGCAACCTCGGAATCCCGTTTGGGTCCATCACGTTCAAGCTCCCGGCGGACGGCCCCGGGGCCGTCGGAACCAACTACTGCGGGCCTGCGGTTCCGAACGCGACAGGGCTTCCTGGGGCGATCCGCGCCTTCGGAACGGACGCGGTGGCAGACAACGATGTGACCCTGGTCGCGGAATCGTTGCCCGCCAACCAGATGGGGCTCTTTGTGACCTCACGGGCCCAGGGCGTCCAAATGAACCTGGGCGGTGGATTGGGGACGCTGTGCCTGGGCGGGTCGATCGCCCGCTACAACGGGTCGTTGGGAAGCAGCGGCGCTGGGGGGAGTCTCTCCTTCTCCCTCGATCTTCCTAACACGCCCATGGGCCTTGGGACGGTGGCCGTGATGGCCGGGGAGACGTGGCACTACCAGTGCTGGTTCCGCGATCTGGACGCCGGAGTGCCAAGCTCGAACCTGACCGACGGCCTATCGGTGACTTACCGCTGAGCGCGGCTTCTGACTCTCTCCCTCTGGCTTCGCAGCAAGATGCGGACGGGCGAGGTTCCGGGACGTGAACCCTGGGGCGACGTCGAACTTGAGCAGTGCCCTTCGCGTCCGGTTTCAGCTGTAGTCCGGGACTCGCCCTTCAGGGGTTGCGACCCGCGCGTCATCCGTAGACAGTTTGGCCATGGGAAAGAGACTCGCATGGCTCGTTAGCGCCGCCCTCCTGCTCGCCGTGGGGGCTTGGGTTTTGTCCGAACGTTCGGGGGCTCCGGAGGAGCCGGCCGCGGGGCCGCCTCCGGACTCCGCCGCTGCGCCGGAACCGGATTCTGAGGTCTCGTTCGATGGCCTCGTCGATCCACCCGCGCCCGGCGTGGAGGAGGAGCGGAGGGCCGAATTGCCCACCGGGGCCGCCGCGACCGACGCCGAGCTCGACACCGCACCGGAAGAGGAGGACAGCTTGGCCCATGTCGTCGGCCGGCTGCTCCTGCCTTCAGGGGCGCCTGCGGTGGACGCGTCCATCAAGCTGCGGGGCTTTGGCGCCAACTCCGAGCGCAGGCAGAAGTACGGCGTCCCGAAGGACTGGCAGGATCTGACGGGGACCACGGATGCCGAAGGACGTTTCGATTTGGCGCTCGACCCGCCCCGGGCGTTCCAGTTCATGATGGACGCGTCCATCGCGGGCCACTCCGAGCTGAGTTGGCGCTGGAGTTCGCTGCCCCCCGGCAGTACGACCGATGTGGGGGCGCAGACCTTTGCGCAGGGCTGCCGTGTGACGGGCAAGGTCGTGGGCAAAGACGGCCAACCCACCGGAGTGCAGTGGTTCGTTTATGGTGATTCGACGGTGGGCGCCAGCGGGAAAGGCAGCGACTCCACGAGGGTGGTTGCGGCTGCGGATGTCGCGACGGGCGCTTTCGAGTTGAACGGTGTGCCCCCGGGTCCCGTTGAGCTCAAGGCGCACTCGAAGAAGGCGAACTGGATTGACGGGCCGACGGTCCAGGCCTCGCCCGACGAAGTCGCCACCGCGGATATCGTCTACGACGGTCCAGATCTCGGCTCGACGATCTCGATCACCACTTTCTGCCGGCCATTCCACATATTCGATACGCCCGAGGGGCTGCGTATCGTGGCCCGTAGCGCCGACGGCACGGAGTTTGAGGCGGAGCGCATCCAGGGGTCGTCCCAGAGCTTTCGAGTCCAGGACCTTGCTCCGGGGAGTTACACGATCGAGGCCACAAGCCCGGTCCACGAGACATGGACCAAGGAAGGGGTCAAGCCGGGGGACCGGGTGAGCATCTATCTTCGGGGCGGTGCGCGCCTTGCACTGACCGTCTTGGACGATGCAACGGGGGAGCCGGTGGAGTCGTATCGCCTGAGGGTTCGATTCAATGGTTCGCGCTGGTCCCCGAATGTGTTCCCGCTGCTCGAGCGCGGCAAAGAGCCCCCGGCAGGCGGGCTCTATGGGGCGCTCATTCCCTGGGATGTGACCCTACTGGTGGACGCGGAGGGGTTTGCGCCCTTGGTCTTACCGGTGGGGAAGATCGATGCGAATACGACCACGCCTGCGGAAGCCCGTCTTTCGAGGGGCGGGCAGGTCGATGTCCTTGTGGTCGACGGCACCGGCAAGGCCGCGCCCGGCGCGAAGGTCACGCTCCATCCGTTCCACGAGGGCTACGACCCCCGTGACGTCTTCAGTGGGACCCGTGCCCTCAGGTCCGCATCGGTGGAGCTCACCACTGGTTCAGATGGCCGCGCCTCGTTCGAGGCCGTGGCGCCGGGCTCCTATGGTCTGCTCGCGGTCGCCGGGGCCCTCGATGCTCGCAAGGATCGAGTCGAGGTGATCGACGCGGCACGGATCTCGGAGACCTTGAATTTCCCACAGTCCGGTTCGATCGCCGGCCGCCTTACGGGCGGCGGCCCCGGGGAATTCGAGGGCCTTCGAATCCGGGCTGACTCGCTGGTCGATTCGACTTCGGATCAGTACTTCATAGGGGGCGAAGTCGAGCCGGGCACCGCGCCCGTCGCGGCCGACGGCACGTTTCATATCGAAGCCCTGCGAGTGGGTACCTACCGAATGGAGCTCTATCTTCCGGCGCGCATGGTCCCCACGAGCAGCAGCTCCTCGACCGGCAACACGGGTCAGGACGCGGAGCTCGGGGAGGTCAGCGTCGCTGCAGGGGATCCCACGCAGGTCACCTTGGATGCCTCAGCGTTCGTGCCGGGCGCGGTGGCGATCACGGCCAGCCGAAACGGGGACCCCGCGGCCGGGTTGCTGCTGCGGATTCAAAGGGCGAAAGGCGGGGGCTGGGACGGTGCAGTGCTCAGTGCCGAAGGAACCACGCGCTTTGACCCCGTCTTCCCGGGCCAGTGGACGATCAGTGTGCGGTCCATGACGGATGGATGGGTCTATACCCATCCCGAGATCCTGGACCTCGCCCCCGGGCAAGAATCGGCGATCGAGATCTCCTTCGAAACCGCCCGGGGGCGCGTCCGAGTGTTCGATGCGGCCACGGGTGACCCCGTGGGGTCACGGCAGGTCTTCGCCAGCGGCAACCTGCGCCCCACGACAGATGACGAAGGCTGGCTAGACCTCGAGTTTCCCGTGGGTCCAGTCACCCTGGACGGGGTGCGGTCATGGCCCGAGCCTTCCACGAGCGTCGTGACCCTCGACTGGGGACCCATGGGCCCATCGGTCCAGGAAGTCACGCTGACCTTTGGGGACGATAAATGATGGGACGTAACCAGGTGGAGCGTGCTCGATGACGCTTCGGGGCATCCCGGTTGATGAGGGCTGGGTCGTTCTCTTGGGGGCGGTCTCCGATGGGGGCATTGCAACCATTCGCACGGCCCTCGATGCGATGGAGGGAGGGCCCAGTCGGCTGAAGAGTCTCCCGGCAGCGGCCTACGGGGTGCTGGCCCTACCCTCCGTTCAGGAGTGCCTTCGCGCCGCCGGCGCTGGGGACTCCGTCCTCGTACGTGCCGTGAGCTTCGACAAGAGCGGCGGGCACAATTGGTTCGTGCCCTGGCACCAGGACACCGTCGTTCCCTTGGCTGAGCGGCCCGCTGACGAGCCGGAGGGCTGGACCCATTGGACAGAGAAGGATGGCATACCCCATGCCCGTGCGCCCGTCGAGTGGCTTGAGCGGATGGTGACGGTCCGCGTCGCCCTCGACGACGCGGACGAGTCCAATGGAGCCCTCGAGTTCGTTCCGGGGTCCCATCGCCTTGGGGTGCTCGAAGCGAACGAAGCCGGTCGCGTGGGACGCGAGGGGCCCACGCATCTCTGCACCATGGCCAAGGGCGATGTCCTGCTCATGCGGCCCCTTCTGGTGCATCGTTCGGGCAAGGTCAGGCCAGGCGGCGAGAGCGAAGAACGACCACCACGGCGTCGCGGCGTGCTGCACCTGGAGCTCGGTGCCCCGGGCCTCCCCGCGCCCCTGAGGTGGCCCACCGTCGCCGGTGCCATGCCTACTTCGATAGACGAATGAACCGTTGCCCGTCGAAGCGAAAGACCCCGGAGGTCGTGCCAAACCAGAGGTTGCCTTTCCGGTCCGAACGGATGCTGGGCACGCCGCCGGTGCCGAGGCCATCCTCCACGGAGAAGTGCCGGAACTCCTTGCCGTCGTAGCGATGCACGCCGCCGCCCGCGCTGGAGACGCCAAACCAAACGCCGCCGGCGCGGTCCTCGTGGATGGCCATGAATCGGCCCCAGCCTGTGTGCTTGGAGAAGGTCGAGCTACGCAAGTGGGTCGTGAAGGATTTCCCGGCCTTGCGACTGACGCCGCCGTCTGAAGTGCCGAACCAGACGTCGCCGCGGCTGTCTTCGAATATGGTGCAGATGCGATTGCTGCAGAGCCCGTGGCTCTCGACGGTGTAGACGGTCATGGCCTTGCCGTCCGCACAAACGGCGCCAGAGCCATCGGTGCCAAACCAGAGCCGTCCCTTCTTGTCCTCGAAGATGGAGTACACCATCCTGGGGGCGAACTCATAAGCCCCTTTGGGGCTCTCGACCGGGAGGGGGAAGCGCACAAAGGACGTTCCGTCGTGGCGAAAGACCCCGTCCAGCGTCGCGATCCATACCACCCCGCTCCGGTCCTTCAGGATCTCCCACACGTCGCGGTGATCGCCTTCCTTGGAGAAGGTCCGGATGACGTCGATCTCACCGTAGTCCGTGAGGGTGCGGAAGGCCTCCCCATCGAACAAGGAGACCCCGCCGTTGGTGGCGATCCAAAGCACGCCGTCCGCGGCCTCCTGGATGCCGCGGACCGTCTGGCCTGCGAGCCCCTCTGCCATTCCAAGGGTGACAAACTCCTTGCCGTCGAAACGGATGATCCCTTGGGTCACCGTGGAGAACCATAGGTTCCCCTTGCTGTCCTCATAGGGCGCGCCGGGGTACTGGGCAATCTGGTCTTCATCTCCGGCCGTTGGCGCGGCCGCGGTGGACGGCGAGTCGCTCTGGCCCTGGGGGCCTTTTGGACTCCCTGGCGTGCGGGAAGTGCAAGCCAACAGGCAAGCGACGAGCATGGGGGCGCAAAGGGCGCTCTGGAAATGCATGGTGTTCCGATGATGGGGGGCTGTGGACCCTAAAGGAACGCAGGTCCAAGAGCCCCGTTGGTCACGGCCTTGTCACGGCATGCTTCTGGGGCGGGCCCCAAGGGCACCTATCGGCCGGCCATGAGCGTCCCCCAGACGTCGGGCGCCGTGAGGACCAGGTATTGCGCGCCTGCGAGGTAGCCCATCGCAAGCAGCCGGCCCGCTTGGCGGCCGCGCTTGTGGTCGTCTCTTCTGCCCCAAGCGTAGTAGGTCTCCATGGCGAGCCATGCGAACAGTCCCGCGTTGGCAACGGTCAAGCAGGTCCCCAGGCTCTGGAACGCGGCATTGAACTCAAGTGACTGCTCTTCGGTGGGGGATTTGAGTATGCAGAGGCCGTAGATGCTGACGAGGCGGAGGAACGTGCCGTAGATGAGCACGCCAAGGACGCTCGGCGAGATCACGGAGGGGACCGAGTGGCCGTCCAGGGAAGAGATCTTGCGCATAGCCATGAGTACGCGGCGTGGGGCGCGCCCATTCAAGGCGCCACGGAGATTCCGCGGTGTGTCATTGGCTAGAGCGCCCGTCCGAAGGCGAGGCCGGCCACGATGGCGTCGGAGCGGGATGTGAAGTCGGCGTGGACCTGGGGTGAGAGAGTGAAGCCGTCTCCGAACTCGAATTCGTACAGCGCTCCGACGCGAAAGACAAAAACCCCGTCGTCGTCGATGAACTCGATGCCGGGACCGGTTTGGATGGCGAACCCCTCCCAGATGTGGATGTCGGCCACGCCAAGCAGCGTGAGGGCGTCGATGTCTTGTCCGGCGTACTCCACGACGGTGCCGAGCCCGATTACATCGGAAACCCGGCGCTCGTAGTCGATGCCGATGGTCACGCTGTCCTCACCGTCGTCGCTCGTGTTGCCCACGAATAGGGAGAGGTGGTCCGGTTCACCATGCCACTCGGGGAGCGTCGAGGTGCATGCGGTCAGGGCCATGAGGGGGAGTACCTTGAGTGGGGTCCAGTGGAAGCGTGGAGCCCCAGGGGTAGTGCGGGTCATAGGAAGGGGACCAAGGTGACTTCGAAGAATAGGCACGCATCCCCGCAAGTGTCGGTGGGGGCGTGCCCTTTGCCTGGCGTGGTCAA